>JBCCAW010000237.1:0-8535 GCA_039814655.1 Myxococcota bacterium
CGCGATCAGCGGCAGCCCGACGATCAGAGCGACCGACTGGCCGGTATCACGCCAGAGCGCTTTCAGCGCAAAGCCGTCGACCGGTATCTGGTGCGCGTGTTCAATATACCCCTTCATGAGGTCGCCGAGCGACGCGGCAGCTCCCGGAGCACGGCGGCCGTGATCGAATAGTCGAGGCGCGCGCGGAGCTCGTAGTTGTTGAGAAAGACCGGAAAGGCCGCCTGGTCCGCGTTGCCCCGCGTGAGCCGGTCGAAGAGCGCCGCGGCCGCCGGGTCGCTCAAGGCGCCGAGCTCCCCGGCGACGGGAGGATCCGATGCGTCCAGCGGCGGGCCTCCGAAGGGCGGGTTCGTGATGGGGCTCAGCCGCCGGTAGCCGGCGCTCAGCGTCAGCCGCGGCACGAGCCCGAGCACGGCGCCGTCGGATCCGAGATGCGCGCTCTCCGCGTCGGCGCGGAGCGCGGCCAGCTCGGCGGAGGTGTCCACGGCGCGCTGCGACGCCATCGCCGGCGTCAGCGCGTCAGGATCCCAGCCCGGCGACTGAGCCCTGGCGGACGCGCTCCACGCGCAGAGCGCAATGGTCAGGAAGGCGACGCGAAGGGGCGCGACGAAGGGCAGCGGCATCATGAAGCTCAAGAGGTGAAAGGAGGCGGGGTTGAAGGGTCCCGCGGTGCGCTTCCGCGGCCTTTGGACGGGGAAGCGCATCGAGCGCTCCGTGTCCGTCGCGTGCCATCGGCTCTAGGACGGCCCGCTGACGGGCTCTGTCAGGTTTGATGCGAGCGCTTTGCCATCGCGGCCGAAGCGCCACCAGAGTCACCAAGCAGGGGTAAATGATGCTCCGGACGCATGGTTTCTCGCCCCTGCGTCGTGGTCTTGGGAGCGTTCGTGCGGAGGCGGAAATACTATCTTGGTGCCTGATCGATGCCTCCATGGCATTGATGGATCCATGGAGCTTCGCCATCTCCGGTCCTTCGTGGTGCTCGCGGAAGAGCTGCACTTCGGGCGTGCCGCCAAGCGCCTCGGCGTCGTGCAGCCGGCGCTCAGCCGCACGCTGCAGGGGCTCGAGGAGCACGTGGGCGTGCCGCTGCTTCTTCGAAGCTCCCGACGCGTGAGCATGACGCCCGCGGGCGAGGCCTTTCTCGTGCACGCGCAGGCCAGCCTCGATCGCGCCGAAGATGCGCTTCGCGCGGCGCGCGTCGGGAGCGCCGAGGACTACGGCCGCGTGCGCCTCGGCATGGCGAGCGGGGCCGCCCAGCCGGGTATCGGGGCGGCGCTCACGCGCTTTCGCGCGCGGCACCCAGGCGTGGAGCTGAGCCTTCATCGCGTGACCGAAGCGCGGCTCGGGACCATCCTCACCGAAGGCCGGGTGGATGCCTGCGTGGCCTGGGACGACTCGGTGCCCGCGGCCTGCCGTCACGTGCCCGTGGGGCAGGTCGGGCTCTACGTCGCGGTGCCCGAGGACGATGCGCTGGCGGCCGAGGCGTCCATCTCCCTCGCGCAGCTCGCGGCCCGGGACCTCGTGGTTCCCTCGCGTTCCACGAGCCCCCTCGTCTTCGAGCGCTTCACGGAGCTCTGCCGGGAGGCCGGCTTCTCGCTCACGCCCGCCGTGGACATCGACACGATCCCCCAAATGCTCGCGCTGGTGAGCGGCGGGAGCTTCGTCGGCGTGGCCCCCTTCGCGCGGGGCTTTCACTACCCCGGCGTGGCGCTGCGTCCCCTCGCGGGCATGCCGCCCCTGACCTACGAGCTCATCTGGCTGGCCACGGCCACCCCCGCGCGCCGCTGGGTCGACGCGCTGGTCGAGGTCGCCCGTGCACCCGCGCCCTGATCTGCCGCAGCTCGCTGGCGTCGTCGCCCGGCATCGGCACCGGCGAGCTTTCCGGGTCTACGGTCGCTCCCCTGGGTCTGTCGGTGGTGCGAGCACCCGGGTGCCGCTAGAAGACCCGCATGGCGGTGGCGTCGCTCTTTGGCTTTCGGGGCTCGGCGGGTGCGGCGCGTCGCCGCGCGCATTGGCACGTGTCGCCGCTCGTCGACACCGGGGCCTACGCCTTCAGCTGGCTGCCCGTGCTGCTGCCCATGATGCTCGTCGGGGATTCGCATCGCCTCGACTACCTGCCCGTGTACCTGGTCATCCTGGCCTTCACGGACGTGCACCGGCACTACGGCTACCCCTACGTCTACATGGACGGGCAGATCTTCAAGCGGCACCCGCTCCGCTTCACGGTCTTCCCCGGCGTCATGCTGGCGCTCTTTCTCCTGAGCCCGCTGCTGGCCACGCAGCCCTTCTTCGTGAGCGGCGTGGGGCTCATGGCCGGCCTCGCGGGCGTCGTCGCGCTCGTGCAGGTCATCAGCCGCGACCGAAGCGACCAGCGCCCGAGCGGGCGCGCTCACGGCATCGCGCTCGCGGCGGGGCTCGGCGTGGCGCTGCTCGTCGCAGGCACGCAGCGGGCCCTCTTCACGCCCGAGGACGCCTTCGACCGCCTCGAGCGCAACTGGGCCGTGCTGGCGGGCCTCTACGCCTTCACGCTCGGGCTCGACCTCGTGGTTCGGCGCGAGCGCCGGGACGCGCGCCGGGTGCGCTTCATCGCGCCCACGCTCGTCGCTCTCTTCGCGCTGGCGGCCATGCTGCCCGGCGTGGGCGAGCGTTCCGTGCGCCTCGGTCAGGTGCTGAACGGGGCTGCGGTGTTCGCCGGGCTCTGGAACATCTGGCACGTGTACATGCAGAAGTACGGCATCTTCCGCATGTACAACGCCAAGAGCGGCGTGCCGGACAAGGTGCCCGGCTGGGTCGACCGGCTGCTCATCGTGTGCTGGCTGCCCCTCTACCTTTTCTACGTTGGGCCCCGCTACCGGGGCGAGGTGTTCCGCCTCTTCAGCCGGGGCCGGGAGCTCCTGAGCCCGCTCTTCGACGCCTTCGAGGCGCTCGCGGGCGTGATGCTCTGGCCGTCCATCGCCCTCGTCGCCTTCGCCGTCCTCAACTTCCTCCGCTGGGAGCTGAAGGTGAACGGGCTGCGGAACCGGGCCCGGCTCACCATGGGCCTCGGTACGACGCTGCTCTCGACGACCTTTCTCTTCCTGCATCCGCTCAAGGCGTACCTGGCCTACGCCTTCAGCCACGCCATCGAGTACATGGTCTTCGTCTGGGCCTTCCAGCGCCGGCGCTACGCCGCGCCGCTCGAGCATCGGCCCTTCATCGAGCGCTTTCTGCGCTGGCCCCTCGTGACCTACGTGGGCACCGCGGTGGTGCTTGGCCTCGCGTTCCTCTACCTGAAGTACTACGGACGCTGGGTCTTTCGCGCCGAAGCGCAGCCGGAGCTGGCCGGGCTCACCACGGCCCGCTGGGTGGGCTACTGGACGGTGTACCAGTCCATGGTCCACTTCTACTTCGACGGCTTCCTCTGGAAGATGCGCCTGCCCGCCGTGCGCGCCACCGTCGGCGCCGACGATGCGTCCGTTCCCGCCGAATAAGTCGGTCGCCTGGTTGAGCCCGAGCGCTCCGCTGGGCCGGGAGGCTCAGCCGAGCTTGCGGTCGATCGCCTGCACGACCGTGACCGTCTTCTCGTCGTCGCTTTCGAGCAGTCCGCCGATCTTCCGGACGGCGCTGATGACCGTCGTGTGGTCCTTGCCACCGAAGCGGTCGCCCAGCTCCGGGTAGCTGGTGCCGAGTCGCTGCCGGCTCAGGTACATGGCCACCTGGCGCGGGTAGCTCACGGCGCGGTGCCGGCGCTTCGACTTGAGCTCCGAGAGCTTGAGGCCGAAGTAGTTGCAGACGGCCTTCTGGATGTCTTCGACGGTGAGCGCCTGCTCCTGGGCCGGGATGTGCGCTCGGAGCGACTCCTTGGCCAGCTCCAGATCGATGGAGCGCCCGAGCAGCTCGCCCTTCACGGCGATGCGGAGCAGCGTTCCCTCGAGCTCGCGCACGTTGCTCTTCACTACCTGAGCGATGAAATGCGCGACATCGTCGCTCAGCGCGATGCGCTCGGCTTCGGCCTTCTTCCGCAGGATGGCCACGCGCGTGTCCACCTCCGGCGGCTGGATGTCGGCGACCATGCCCGACTGGAAACGGCTGATGAGTCGTTCTTCCATTTCCGGGATGTTCTGCGGATAGACGTCCGAGGTGACGACGATCTGTTTGTCCGAATGATACAGCGCGTTGAACGTGTGGAAGAACTCTTCCTGCGTTTGGTCCCGGCCCGCGAGGAACTGAATGTCATCCATGAGAAGGACGTCGCAGTTTTCACGATACCTTCGTCGGAATTCGTCGATGCGGTGATTCTGCAGCGACCAGATGAACTCGTTCGTGAAGCGCTCGGCGCTCAGGTAGTAGATGACCGCGCCCGGCGAGTCGCCCAGGATCGTGTGGCCCATGGCGTTCATCAGGTGCGTCTTGCCGAGGCCGACGCCGCCGTAGATGAACATGGGGTTGTAGCGCTGGCCCGGGGACGAGCCTACGGCGATGGAGGCCGCGTGGGCGAGCTGGTTCGAGGGCCCGACGACGAAGTTGTCGAAGCGGTACTTCGGGTTCAGGTCGCTCCCGCGCACCGGCGTGGGGGCCGGCGTGTGCGTCGTCCGCGCCCGGGCGCGCGGCCGCGCGAGCGGGGAGGGCGCCGGAGCCGGAGACGCCGCTGGCGCCGGGGGAATCCGCTCCTGCAGGTCTTCGTCCACGGTGAAGCGAAGCATCGCCGGACGCTGACCTTCCGCGGCCTCCTCGAGGGCGTCGAGCACGAGCGTCGCGTAGTGGTTGTTGATCCAGTCCGCATAGAAGCGGTTGGGGATTCGAAGGACCACCGCATCTTGCTCGACGGCCTCGCACGCCACCGGCGCGAGCCACGTCTCGAAGTTCTCCGCCGAGAGACGACCCCGGAGGGTGGTCATGGCGCGGTCCCACAATTCGGTCATTCGTCTCTCCCCGGATTCACGACGTACTCGTCCGGCTCCCCAGGCTTTCCACAGCCTGGGGATAATCTTTGGGGGCTCTGCCCGGGAAAGAGTGGAAAACGGCGAAACGGCAGTCGAAGCGTGGGGCGACGCGCGAGTTGAGGGTCGCGGCCTTGCTTCGTAAAACAGACGTTAAGCAGTCATCCTCCCGTTCACCGAGGCCACGTCCCGAGCGCACGGCGGGTGGGCGGCGCGCTCACGACACGGGCGGCGTTCGCCGGGCCCCGAGTCCCCTTCAAATGAGGTTCGCGAAGCTAGCAGGGTCGATCCGTCACGTCTACGACACCCTCCCACCCGGAGGGGAAGCGTCCCGGGATCACGGTGGATTCTCCCCTCGGAAAGCGCCGCCGGCGGCCGCTGGCGCGAGGCGTTGTCTTCGGGGCGTCTCACAACCGCCCGAAATCGTGAAGGTTTAGCCTGCGTGTGTCCTGCGCGGCGTTCTGCCGCGGCCGCCGCCCTCGCGGATCGGTGGTGATTCGTTCGTGATCCCGGGCACCTACGCGGCGCGGGATTCTTGGAGGGCCGGCCACCGTTCGCTAGCGTGACCCCGCGTCCGGACGAGGGCGCACGAAGCGAGGCGCAATGAGGCGAGGCGAGGCCCCCGGGTGGGGGCGGAACACAGGACGTGCGGCGCGGCGAGGCCAGCTGCGGCGCCGGGCCGTCGCGTTGGCGGGCGCGGTGGGGGCGTGCCTCCTGCTCGTCTCGACCGCGACGGCGCAGACCGTGGTCCCGACGAGCCCCGGGACCGGGCTCGCTCCGGCGGGCGTGGCGCCGCGCGAGGACACCTACGAGACCGCGCGCGGTTTGGGCATGGGCATGGGGGGTCGCGCGAGCGCGACGGGCATCAACGCCGTCGCCTACAACCCGGCCAACTTGCCGCTGGCGCCGCTCTACCACCTGGAAGGCTACACCGCGTATTTCCCCGCCTCGGGCACGCTTTCTTTCGGCTCGGCCGTGGCCGATTCGATCACCAACCGGCTGGCGGCTGGCATCTCCGCCCGGGCGATTTTCGGCGGGGCGGATGGCGACGACGAGTCGCAAAACTACCGGGGCTACGACGGGCGCCTCTCCCTGGGCTTTCCCCTCTCGGAGCGCATCGCCATCGGCCTGAGCGGCCGCTACATGCAGTTTCGCTCCCGGGCGCGGAACGCCGCCGGCGAGAGCGTCGGCTCCACGAACCTGCGCGCCTTCACCCTCGACGCGGCGGCGCGCGTGACGCCGGTCGAGGGGCTTCACGTCTCGGCCATGGGCTACAACGTCATCCGCACCGACTCGCCGCTGGCGCCGCTCCAGCTCGGCGGCGGCGTGAGCTACACCATTCGCGAGATGGTCACGCTCGCCGGCGACGCCTTCGCCGACCTGACGACCTTCGACAAGACGCGCCTCCTCTTCGGCGTGGGCGCCGAGGTGCTGCTCGGAGAGAAGGTCCCGCTCCGCCTGGGCTACCGGCGGGACGACGGCCGTGGCCTCGACCAGATCACCGCGGCCCTGGGCTACGTGGACCGGCAGCTCGGCGTGGACCTCGCGCTCCGCCAGGACATCGGCGGGGGCGGTCCGCGGCGGAGCGAGCTGCTCTTCAGCTTCCGCTACCACGTGCAGTAGCGCGCTCAGTAGTTGCGGCTGCGGAGCACCTCTTCGAGGCGGGTCCGGGCCACGCCGCTCTCTGCGGTGACGGCCCGGCGGAGAAGGCTGTCCACCTCGGGCTGGTCGTTGCGCTTGAGCAGCTCGCGGACGATCTCCCGCTCACGCGCGTCGCCTTGGCGGAGCACGTCCACGAGCAGCTCCGCGGCTTCGAGGCTCGGGATCTTGCCGATGCTCTTGAGCGCCCGGTGCCGCACCGTGGCCTCCGGCGAGCTCCGGTAGATGCGCTGCAGTGGGTCGTAGGCGTGCGTGAAGTGCAGCGCGCCGACGGCCTCGAGGGCCTCCTGGCGGGCCTTGGGCTCCTCGTCCTGGAGGCCCTTCATGATGAGCACGTAGCTCCGCTTGAAAAAGAGCTGGCGGACGGCCCGGAGCGCCGCGGCGCGCACGCGGCCGTCCTCGTGCAGGTAGATGTGCTCGAGGGGCGCGAGGGAGGCGTAGATCTCCACCCGGCCGAGATGTTCGGAGAGGCCGATGAGCGTCTCGGGCGAAGGCGTCGCTTCCAGGGCCCCGAGCTGAAAGAGCCGGCACAGGAGCGCGCGGCGCTTCGTGTAGTCCGGCCACTTCGCGTCGAGGAGCACCTCGCCCATGGTCTCCGCGGCGTCGCCGCCCTG
Source organism: Myxococcota bacterium (assembly GCA_039814655.1). Taxonomy (GTDB): domain Bacteria; phylum Myxococcota_A; class Polyangia; order Polyangiales; family Houyiibacteriaceae; genus CALCTH01. The sequence continues at coordinate 7,187 of JBCCAW010000237.1, forward strand.
CTCCCACTCGACCACGTCCAGGCGCCAGATCTCCGGGTAGGCCGTGTCCATGCGGAGGTAGTCCGGGAAGGGCACGGACTGGCCTTCTTCGTCCTCGACGCCGCCGAGGCGCGATTGGAGCCGCGCGTAGCGGGCCTGGCGTTTGTCGCCCAGCTCGAGCTGCGCGAGCTTGCCGTAGACCTCGCGCACGTGGGAGTAGCTGCCCACGTCGTTGTAGGCGTCGATGGCCGAGGCGTAGGCGTTCTCGGCCATCTCCTCCGGCGCGCCGGCGTTCATGAGCTTCTCGGCCGCGGCCACCTGCGCCGCCGCGGCCCGCTCCCGGTAGTGGCGCTCGTAGGGCAGGTTGTAGCGGCGGCTGAAGTCCGCGGCTTCGCGGAAGAGCGTGGCCGCGGCGTGGAACTCCTCGCGCCGGAGCGCGAGCTCCTGGAAGTCCTCGTAGTACTGGAGCACGTAGTACTTGAGGTTGTCCTCCTTCAGGATGCGGATGCAGTTCAGGTAGCCCTCGGCGAGGTTCTCGAAGGCGCCGTCCTTTCCGAGCGTGAGCAGCACCTGGTAGCAGTCGAAGGCGCGCTCCCGGAGACCGCGCGTCTCGAAGCCGTCCGCGGCGGCCTCGAGCAGGTGCATGCTGTCGATGATGGCCCGGCGGGCGGCGCTCGCGTCGCCGAGGCGCTCGCAGGCCCGGCCCACGTTGAACATCACGAGGCCCCGCTCGTAGAGCGCGTCGCGGAGCTTCGGCGCCGTGGCCAGGCGCTCCCAGAGCACGCGCGCGCCGCGGTCGTCGCCGGCCTCTTCGAGCTCGATGGCGGCGTGCCCGAGCCAGTTCGCCTCGCCGTAGGCCTTGGCCGCCTCCGCGCGCCGGCCGAGCACGATGTGGGCTCGGGCCCGGTCCGTGGGCGCGTCGCTGGCGCGGAGCGCGGCCTCCACCTGGCCGAGGAAGAGCAGGATGGTCGCGTGGGCTCGGTCCCGGTCGAGGGCCTGGTAGGCCCGGCCCATTAGCCGGAGGTAGCCCACGAGCTCTTCGTCCACGAGGTGGGCCCGGTCCACGAGGCTCCAAAGCGGTCCGAGCGCCTCCTCCGGTCGGCCCGTCTCGACGGCGGCGCTCGCGCGGCGCCAGGCGTCGCGCTTGTCGATGGTGGCCACGGGCGACGGTGTAGCAGGCCCGCCGCGTTGCGGCGCGGAGCAGGGGCGCCAGAATCGCCGCCATGGACGCGGCCGAGATGCTCCGCCGGGGCTACACGCGAGAGACGGCGATTCGCCGGGACCGGCGCGGCCGCTGGTTCAATGGCGACGAGCGCATCGAGCATCCCGGCGTGGTGCGCTCCTTCGACGGGTGGATCGACCGCGCCGAC
>JBCCAW010000703.1:0-2793 GCA_039814655.1 Myxococcota bacterium
ACCGCGCTTCATGCGCTCTCCCAGGTTCTCGCCCTGGAGCAGCTCCATCACCAGGAACATCGCGTCGCCGCTGGTCCCCACGTCGAAGACCTGCACCACGTTCGGGTGGTCGATGGCGCACGTAGCCTGGGCCTCGCGCACGAAGCGGCTCATGGCCTCCTGATCCCCCGCGAGCTGGGGGATCATCCACTTGAGCGCGAAGGGCTTCTTCGTCAGCGCGTGGGTGACCGCGTAGACGGCGCCCATGCCGCCGCGGCCGATGAGCTCGTCGATGACGTATTTGTCTGCGACCCGCGCTCCCGGCTCCGGGAGGGCCTGCGGGACGGCCGGCGCGTTCATGGCGGGACTCTACCCGAGGGCCGGTCCAGCTGCATGCGGAGGAGAGCGCATCGCTGGGTGCGCTTCGCCGGCTCAGGCGGCGCGGGACGGCAGGGCGACGACCTGGTCCCGGCCCCCGTGCTTGGCCGCGTAGAGCGCCTTGTCCGTCACCTCGAAGAGGTTCCCCGCGCTCCCCGCGTGGTCCGGGAAGGTGGCCACGCCGAGGCTGCAGGTGACCTGCAGGTCCCCGTGCTCGGTGGGGAACACCGTGGCGGCGAACTCCTCCCGGATGCGTTCGGCGAGCAGCACGGCGCCGGCCGTGTCCGTCTGCTCGCAGAGCACGCAGAACTCTTCGCCGCCGAAGCGCGCCACCACGTCCGTCTCGCGCTTGGCGCGGCGCAGCAAGGCGCCGAGCTCCTTGATGACCACGTCGCCGGTCGCGTGCCCGTAGGTATCGTTCACGCTCTTGAAGTGGTCGATGTCGGTCACGACCAGCGAGAGCTGCGTGCCGAAGCGCTGGGCCGCCCGGAGCTTCCGCTCGAGCTCCTCCAGGAACGCGCGCTTGTTGAGGCAGCCGGTGAGGCCATCGGTGGTGGCCATGGCTTCGAGGCGCCGCACCGCGTCGGCGTTGGCCAGCGCCACGGCGAGCTGGTTGGCAAGCACCTCGAGCGTGGGCCGGACCGAGCCGCCAAAGACACCCGGCGCCTTCGCGGCGAGAACGAGCGCGCCGCCGGCTTCCTCTCGGCTCACGAGGGGCAGCACGAGGGCCGAGGCCATGGACGTCGGGTTCGAGCGCCGGGTGAAGAGCATCTGCGTGCCGGCGTCGAAGTCGCCGCGGTAGGGCAGGAAGTGCCGGTTTCGCACCGCCATGGCCGTGAGCGAGGCGTTGTCCTTGAAGGTGAGGTCGCGGAGCTTCTCGGCGCCTTCGCCGCGAGCGAGTCGAAGCGTGTGGCGCCGCACCGTCGGGTCGTAGCGCGTGATGGCCGCGAGGTCCGAGCGGACGATCTGCGCCGCCGCGTCGAGGCCCGCCGCGAGCACCTGAGCCTCCGTGCGCGCGGCACCGAGGGCCATGGAGGCATGGTGGAGCACCGTTTGCTCGCGCTTGCTGCGCTCGAGCTGAACGAAGACGCGCTCGTTCTCGACGGCGCGAAGCACGTGGCCAAGCGCGTCCTCGAAGATGGCCTGCTCACCCGGGGTGAAGGGCCGGTCCTCGAGGCGGTCGGCGCAAAGCACGCCTTCGAGAGGCTGCCCGGGCCGGGGCTCCACGGGCACGGCGAGGAAGGACCGCACCTCCGCGGGCCCCTCGTAGTAACAGAGGCCCCCGTAGCCGGGTCGCAGTCGCTGGAGGTTCACGGTGGCCTGGCGCTTGAGGGCAGCCCCCACGGCTCCTTCCCCCGCCGGGAAGGGCCCGGCCGCAATGTGCTCGGAGGCCGAGGCTAGCTCGGCGATGCGGAGGCGCCCGTCGTCGCCCCGGGCGAGGAGCACACAGGTGTGAAGCCCGAGCGTTCGCCGGAGCAGCTGGAGCGCATGGAAGACCTGGTGATGCACGGCCTCCACGCTCGAGCGATAGAGGCGCTCCTCGTCCACTTCCGTCGACTCGGTGGCGCTCGCGAGGCGAAAGAGCCGGGACTCGTCGGCCACACGCTGGCGTTCCGCCTCCAGGGCCTGGGCGCTCTGCTCGCGCACGCGCACGATCTCCGCCCGCGTGAAGACGAGATGCAGCGCACCGAAGACGGCGGCGTATCCCAGGTGAACCAAGAGCGGCCGAAGCGCATCGCTCCGGCCCTCGGTCACGAGATGCACGGCCACCTCCGTGCCCATGGCCAGAGCCACGAGAGCGGGGCCGAGCGGCGGCCGCGCAAAGGCGGCCACGCCGGCGATGGCCACGAGCACGAGAGGATAGGCCTCGCTCTCGAGGCCGCCGAGGAGTTGGACGAGGGCGTGCACCGCCACGAGCAGAAGCACCCCCAGCTCCGCATCGAGCGTCGAGGGCACGCTCCGACTCGCGGTCACGAAGCCATGACGCCGGTTGAGCCGGCCGGCGAGCACCGCCGCGAAACCCGCCGCTGCCAGCGCGTGCTCGACGCCAAGCTCGCGCGGCGGACGCGAAAACACCCCCAGGAGCAGGAGCGCGAGACCCAAGCCCGCTGCCAAAAAGCCCGGGCCCTCGCGGAGCGAGCGGCGAATCGTGAGAACGGCGCGGACCCAGCTCATGACGGCAACGCCCTCGCGATAGCGAAGCGACGCCCCGGGGGACAACAAAGCCGCGAAGCCGCGCGTCTCGGGAGGGGCGGAGGCGGAGGCGGTGGCGGTGGCGGTGACGGAGACGGAGACGGAGACGGAGACGGAACCGGAGACGGAGTCGGAGTCGGAGTCGGAGTCGGAGTCGGAGTCGGAGTCGGAGTCGGAGTCGGAGTCGGAGTCGGAGTCGGAGTCGGAGTCGGAGTCGGAGTCGGAGTCGGAGTCGGAGTCCGA
>JBCCAW010000191.1:0-9555 GCA_039814655.1 Myxococcota bacterium
ACCCATCGCCAGCGCGAGGAGGAGGGTTCGGGGAAGTCGAAGGGCGCGGGGCATGGCAGCGACCGGGGTATGGCAGCGAGGCATCACCGCGCGGCGAGTAAAGCAGATGGCGAGCGCCGCGAGGAAAGGGCGACTGGCCGGGGCTGGTAGAGTCCCGGCGTGGTCGCTCTCGGTCCTCCCTGGCGTGTGCTTCAACTGGGCGCGCTCCTGACCGCGGTCGCCGCCGCGGGCTGCTTCCGGAGCGTCGTGGTCGGCGAGGCCGCGGAGGCCCCCGGGGACGCAGCGGACCTCGGCGACGTGGATCTGGCCCGGCCTCGCGTGGACGCGGCCCCGCCGCGCGATGCGGGACCGGACGCCTTGCAGGACGCCACCGCCGACGCGGCGCCGGTCGACGCAGCACCGGACCTAGCGCCCGACGACGCGGCCCCGGACGCGGCGCCAGATCCCTGCGAAGGGGCGCTGAATCGGCGCATCCCGGTGAGCTTCGAGCGCCTCGCGCCGGCTTGTCCTTGGGGCCTGGGGGACAACCTCCTGCCCGCGCAGGAGCGCGCCACGGCGCGTAGCGAGCAGACCTTCGAGTTCGCGTCGCCGACCGCCGGCGGCGAGCTCTGCGCGCTTCGCTTCGACTTCACGCGTGGCGGCGAGGCGGCGGAGCTCCGCTACGACGACAACTTCTTCCTGATCCTGAACGGCGTCGTGCTGGCGGCGAGCGACCGGGACCTCGTGGCGCGCCTTCCGCGGGAGGGGGAGCTCGTGCTCTGGCAATGGATCCGCGTGGCTGGGTCTCTGATGAACGTGACCTCCGTGGACCCCTACTGCCTCGGCGAAGAGGCGGGCATCGGCAGCTGCCTCGTACCCGATACGGACTCGCTCGGAGCGTTTCGCCTCGACCTGCCGCTCGAGCGCTTCCCCGAGCTCATCGCCCGGGCCGAAGGCGCGGACGTCACGCTGCGCTTCGTCACCGTGGGCGACAACGACCCGGACACGGATTGCAGCCACGGCGGCGTGAGCTTCGAGCTCAGCTACGCCTTCGTGCCCTGAGCGTGGCGAGGGCGCTGGCCCCTGCTACACGTGCCGGCGTGAGCGATTTCCAGCGGTTCAAGGGCACGGACACGTATCTGACGAGCGAAGGCCTCGAGGCCTCCGTGAACACGGCGCTGGCTCTCGAGCGGCCGCTGCTGGTGCGCGGGGAGCCGGGCACGGGCAAAACGCTCCTCGCCGAGGCCGTGTCGGCGGCGCTCGGCATGAAGCTCATCCGCTGGAACGTGAAGAGCACGACGCGCGCGCAAGACGGCCTCTACGTCTACGACACGGTGCAGCGCCTCTACGACTCCCGCTTCCAGGACAAGGACGTCGGCGACATTCGCCAGTACATCAAGCTCGGTCCCATGGGCGAGGCATTCGCCGCGAAGGAGCGCGTGGTGCTGCTCATCGACGAGATCGACAAGGCCGACGTCGAGTTCCCGAACGATCTCCTGAACGAGCTCGACCGCATGCGTTTCTTCATCGACGAGCTCCAGGAGGAGGTCGTCGCCGAGGAGCGCCCGGTCGTGCTCATCACGAGCAACGCCGAAAAGGAGCTGCCCGACGCCTTCCTCCGGCGCTGCGTCTTCCACTTCATCGACTTCCCGGCGCCGGAGCTCATGAAGAGCATCGTCGCGGTGCATCACCCGACGCTCGAGGACGACCTCGTGACGCAGGCCATCGAGACCTTCTACGCGATCCGGTCGATGAAGCGCCTTCGAAAGCGGCCGAGCACGAGCGAGCTCGTGGACTGGATCGCCGTGCTGAAGCGCGCCGGCGTAGACAACGTGATCCTGGACAAGAACCTGCCCTTCCTGGGCGCGCTCCTGAAGAAGGAGCAGGATCTGGTCGCCTTTGCCGACCAGCTCGCCGGCGGCGCGCGCTGGCGGAGCTGAGGACCGCGCCGTGTTCGTTCCCTTTCTCTACCAGCTCCGGGACTTCGGCGTGCCCGTGGGGACCGGTGAGGCCGTGGCGCTCGCCCGGGCGCTCGAGCTCGGCCTTCACGACCAAAGCCTCGACCAGTTCTACTACGTGGCGCGCTCGCTCCTCGTGCATGAGGAGCGCTACCTCGACGCCTTCGACCAGGCCTTCCTCAAGGTCTTCAAGGGCATCGAGGTCGAAGCGCAGCAGATCAAGGACGAGCTGCTCGACTGGCTCCGGGAGGCCGCCGAGGTCGACCGGCCGCTCACACCGGAGGAGCGCGCGCTCCTCGAAGAGCTCGACCCGGAGGAGCTCGAGCGGCTCTTCCAGGAGACCATGGAGGAGCAGAAAGAGCGCCACGACGGCGGCAACCGCTGGATAGGGACGGCGGGCACGTCGCCCTTCGGGCACTCGGGGAAGGCCAAGCGTGCAGGCATCCGCGTCGGGGGGCCCGGCGGCGGCCGCTCGGCCATCAAGAGCGCCGACGCGCGGCTGTACCAGGGCTACCGGCAGGACCTGACCCTCGACGTGCGGCAAATGCAGATCGCCCTGCGCAAGCTCCGGACCTTCCAGCGCGAGGGCGCGGAGGAGGAGCTGGACCTCGAGGGGACCATCGCCGAAACGGCGAAGAACGCTGGCGAGCTCGAGGTCGTCGTACGCCCGCTCCGGCGCCCGAACACGCGCATCCTGCTCATGATGGACGTGGGGGGCTCCATGGACCCCTTCGCGCATCTCTGCTCCCGGCTCTTCAGCGCGGCCAAGAAGTCGACGCACTTCAAGGAGCTGCGCACCTACTACTTCCACAACTGCATCTACGGCCACGTGTACGAGACCGAGCGCTTCACGGACCCGGTGCGCGTGACGGACCTGCTCCACGAGTGCGGGCCGCACTACAAGCTGATCGTGGTCGGCGACGCGCTCATGGCGCCCTATGAGCTCATGAGCCCCGGCGCCTCGATCCAGTACGACGGCGACGGGGAACGCGCCGAGGGCATCGTCTGGCTGATGCGCCTGGCGCGGCACTTCCGGCAGAGCGTCTGGCTCAACCCGGAGCCGGAGCGCTACTGGGCTGGCAACACCATCGAAGCCATCCGCGGCGTCTTCGACATGTTCCCGCTCACCCTCGACGGCCTTGGCGCGTCCATGACGCATTTGATGCGCGGCGGGTCCAAAGGCTGATCACCAAGGCGACGAGGAGCCACGGCGCCGGCGCCGTGGAAGCGCTCGCCATGCAGCCGGCTCCAGCCTCCGCCGGCCCGGTCGCGTCGTCCGCCGCTCCGCCGCCGGAGCCTGCATCGGCGCCGCCCGCGTCGGAGAGAGCGCCGGCGTCGAGGGGGTCCGGGCCCGCGTCCCCGCCGGGGCCCGCATCCCGGCCGGGAGGCCGACGCAGAGCGAGGTCCGCGCAGGCGTAGTAGTTGTCGTTGCCCGGGCTCGTGTAGGGACGCTTGTCGTACATGACCTGGATGAGCTGGAGCGTGCAGCGCTCGCACTCCACGTCCGGGAGCGTGACGCGCACGCTCTGCTCCTCCGCGTCGTCATCCACGACGAAGTCCGCGAGCACCGCGCCGCTCGCGTCTTCGGCGAAGACCATGGGGGGCTGGCGTCGGTCGTCGCAGTTGTCGAGGTAGACCGGGTCGACGAAGTCGTCGTCGCCCTCCGCGTCGAAAGCCACCCGGTAGTGGCCAGGATGGTCGACGTACTCGCGGAAACGCACCTCGAGCGTGGCGCCGGGTTCGAGCACGGTCACTTCGCCGCCGCGCGCGCTCCCGGGCAAGCCACAGGGGGGGTCCTTGATCTCCGTGGCGGCGTGGCGCGGCACCGGGGAAAGCAGCTCGACGTGCGCCATCGCCACGCGCGGGAGAAGAAGCGCCAGGGCCACCGAAAGCAAGAGCCTCACGGCAAGAGCCTAGCGCCCCTGGGCGCGTCCCGCGTTACCGACCCTCGTCGCTGGGGGCGAGCGCGCCGCGGACCGCGGCCTCGACGGCGCCGCGGTCCACGCTCCCTTGCGTGCCCTTCGCAAGCTCCTTGAGCTGGACCGTGCCCGCCTCCACCTCCCGCTCGCCGAGCACGAGGGCCACGGGGGCGCCGCTCTTGTCGGCGCGGCGAAACTGGCTCTTCAGGCTCCGGCCCCGGAGGTCCGCTTCGACCCGCAGGCCCGCTTCGCGCAGGTCCCGGGCGAGAGCCGTTGCGGACGTGCGTACGCCCGCTTCGGCCACGACGAAGACGTCGAGGGGCGCCGCGGCGGCTTCGGCGGGCATGGAAAGGAGCACGCGCTCCACGCCCATGGCGAAACCGATGGCGGGCGTCGGCGGCCCGCCGAGGTCGCCGATCATCCCGTCGTAGCGACCGCCGCCGCAGATGGTGGACTGCGCCCCGAGGTCACCGCCGCGGCCCACCACCTCGAAGAGCGTGCGCGTGTAGTAGTCGAGGCCCCGGACGAGACGTGGCGCGACGCGAAAGGGCGTCCCGAGCGCGCGGAGCGTGTCCTGGACTCCCTCGAAGTGCGCCCGGTCCTCGTCGTTCAGGAAGTCGAGGAGCGTGGGCGCGCTCGCCGCGGCCTCCTGGTCCTGCGGCGCCTTCGAGTCGAGAACGCGCAGCGGGTTCGTCTGGAGGCGGCGCTGGCTGTCTTCGCTCAGGCCGTCGCGAAGCGGCTCGAGGTGCGCCAACAGCGCCTCTCGAAAGCGCTCGCGCGTGTCCCCGGACCCGAGCGAGTTCACGAGCACCTCCACGTCGAGCACGCCGAGCTCGCGCAGGAAGCCGACGACCATGTCGATGAGCTCCGCGTCCACGTAGGGACCCGGGTCGCCGTAGATCTCGCAGCCGACCTGGTGGAACTGGCGGTAGCGGCCCTTGGCCGGCCGCTCGCGCCGGTACATGGGGCCCACGTAGTACCATTTGGTGACGGGCTCGCTGCCGCCGACGGAGTGCTGGAGCCAGGCGCGAACGCAACTCGCCGTACCCTCCGGGCGGAGCGTGAGCGTCTTCCCGCCCTTGTCCTCGAAGGTGTACATCTCCTTCTCGACGATGTCCGTGACCTCGCCGATGCCGCGTACGAAGAGCTCCGTGGGCTCGAGGAGCGGGGTGCGCACTTCGGCGTAGCCGTAGCGCTCGGCCCGGTGCCGGAAGGCCGCCTCGACCCGGTGCCAGCGGCCCATGTCCGTCGGCAGGATGTCGTTCATCCCCTTGACCGAGCGCAGCTTCGCCATGGGCGCTGCGTTAGTTCAGCTCGGGGGCGCCTGCCACCCCCCAGGCGCCTCCGGCGGAGACCTCAGAAAATCTCGAGCTCGCCACATCGGGCGTCGGATTGGGCGACGGGGCGAAAGCAAGGGTCGTCGTCGCGGAAGACGCCCTCGGCCAGGAGCTCACAGTTGTCCGGCGTGATCGCGAGATCGGCGATGCAGCGGACTTCCTCCCGCGCGTTCCGAGAGCATCGCTTTCCGCGCTCCTCGGCCCACTCGACGTAGGCGAGGCAGCCCGTGAGGCAGTTCTGCTCGACCTCGTCGAAACCGCAGGCGGCACGCGTCGCGCAGACATCGATGCAGGCCGCGGTCCCATTGGGGAAGCGACAGCCCATGAGCACGAACAGCACCGCGACCGAGACCCATCGCACCGCCCGACCGTAGCAGCTGGCGGCCTCAGGTTCAGGGCTGAATCGGCGGCGGGACTTCGTCGTCGGCGTAGGGGTCTTCGTCCGCGAGCTGGGCCGGAGCGCTAGCCGTCCGCCGATAGGCCTGGGCCGGCAGGTACTGGCCTTCGGGCCAATCGATGAAGAGGTAGCGGTAGCCGCCGGGGCCGTCGGCCTGACGCACCGAGGGACGCACGTCCCGGCGGAGCGTGAAGACGAAGGCCAGGTCCTGGCGCCCCCGCCGCTCTACGCGGGCCTGGTCCACCGGCGTGTCGTGAAAACGCGTGATGAGCGGCCGCCGCGTGTTGCGCACGTGCGTGCCCACGTTCCGGAGGATCACCTCGAAGCGTCCGGGCGACGCCTGCGTGGTCGACTCGACGGGGGCCGTGAGCTGAAGGAAGAAGCGGCCGCCGCCGAGCTCCGGATCGAAGCCCGGCCAGGTCACGAGCGCTGCGCCGGCGCGGCGCGCGCGCGCTTCGCTCGGCGGCGGATTGGTGCCGCCCGGGGAGACGCCTGCGTAGTCGCCGACGGAGCGCGCAGGGGCCAGGTAGCCTTCGCCCTGGGCCAGGGCGCCGGCCGCGACCGTCACGCCACCGAGGAGGGCCAAGAACGCGAGGCGAGGCGAGAGCTTCATGACGCCATGGTAGGAGACCCGGCGACGCATCGGCAAAAACGCCACGGCGCCAGGTAGGCTGCTCACGCATGCCGCTCGAGGCGACACTCGTGCTCACGTGGTCCGCGGTGCACGGCTACGTAGCCGCGGTCTTCTTCGGTCTGGCGCTGCAGGACCGGCGCAAGCGCGAGTATCTGGCCTACGCGGCGTTCAACCTGACCCTGTCCGTGCTGGCCGGAGCACGCGCCGGGGAGCTCTTCGCACCGGACCTCGAGAGCCGTCGCCTCGGGACCCTCGCCGTCGCCGTCGGCCTCGCGCTTTGCGTCCCGACCTTCATCGCCTTCGCCCACGAACTGCTCCGCGGCGGCCTTCGGCGGGTCCTCTCCGCCGCGGGCGTCTGGTGCGCGCTGGTGATCGCCGCACTCGTTCTCGGCTATCTCGACCCCGGCGCCCTGGGGCATCGTCCCTTCGACACGGCTACCACGCTGGCCGTCGGCTTCGGCTGGACGCTCGCGAGCGCCGCCCACGTGGCCGTCTTCCGAGCCTGGCGACGGGCCGGAACGGCGCCGGAGCGCCGGGACTACGCGCTCCTTTCGCTCACGGCGCTCCTGATCGCTCCCTTCGCGCTTCGCGACCTGGCCATCCGCGCCGGTGTCCATGCCGGGGAACCGGGTCTGGAGCACGCCGTGCTGCTCTACGTGCCCGCGATGTGCGGGATGCTCTTGGCACGGCTCGTGCGCGGCAAGACCGCGCTGGAGCTCCGGAGCGCGCAGCTCGAAAGGCGCTACGCCACGCTTCGGGTCCAGCAAGCCGAGCTCGCCTTTCGGGAGCAGCTCGCGGCGGTCGGCGAGCTCAGCGCAGTCATCGCGCACGAGGTGCGCAATCCCCTCGCGGTGCTGAAGAACGCGCTCAGTGGCCTTCGCCGCGAGGGCCTCGATGCCGCGGACCGACGCACGCTGCACGGCATCCTTTCCGAGGAAGTCGAGCGCTTGCAGCAGCTCATGCTGGACCTGCTCACCTACGCTCGCCCGAAGGAGGCCAAGCCGACCCGGGTGCCCCTTCGCGCGCTCGTGGAGACGGCCTTCGCGCGGGCCCGGGCCGGCGTCGGCGACGGCGACGGCGACGAGCCTGCCACCCTCGAGCTCCACGTCGAGGCCGCGGTGGCGCTCCACGGGGACGCCGAGAGGCTCCTCCGCGCGCTGGTCAACGTGCTCGAGAACGCGCTCCGGGCGCAGGAGGGCCGGGGCCGGCTTTTCGTGACCGCGACGCGCGAGGGCGCGCAGGTCGCGCTGCGCATCCGCGATGAGGGCCCGGGCATGGACGAGCGCACCCGGAGCCGGGCGGCGAGCCCCTTCTTCACGACGCGGCCCCGCGGCACGGGCCTCGGTCTGGCCATCGTGGAGCGCGTAGCGCGGACGCACGGTGGTTCGCTGCACATCGAAAGTACCCCGGGCGAGGGCACCACGGTCACCCTACGGCTGCCTGCGGAGGGCGCCCCGACGGCGCGGGGTGCCGCATGACACCGGGCCCTTCCTGGCTCGTGGCCTGGGCAGGACTCCACGTGACGGCGGCTTTCCTCGCCGGAGCGTCCTTCCTGGAGACGCGTGGCGGCATCGCCCGCCGCTACGGGGTGCTGGCCCTCAGCGGCGCCTTCACGTGCTTCGCGGCGGCGGCAGCGGCCTCGGGCGCGCCCGCCACCGTCGCCAGCCGGGCCCTCACGTTGCGGGGCGTGGCGGGCTTCGCGTTCAGCTCCTGGCGGCTGCGGGACGTCGGCGGCCCGCGCACGATCCTCTGCGCTGCGGCGGTGCTGCTCGCCGCCGCGTTGACCGGCGAGCTGTCGCCGCAGGGGAGCGCCGTGTTCGTCGCCCACGCGACGGGGCTCATCGTGCTAACCGGGGGCGTCATGGTCGGCAGGCAGCTGGGGGCAGCGCAGGAACGGCTCCGCCTCAAGACCGCCGAGCTCGCCGCCGCCACCACCGCGCTCGAGCAGGTGGAGAAAGGGCTCGTGGAGAGCGAACAGCTGGCCGCCGTCGGGCGCCTCAGCGCCGTGATCGCGCAGGAGGTGCGCGAACCCCTCGCGACCATGGACCGGAGCGCGCTCATCCTCGGGCGTGGCGGCCTGGAGGGCCGGGAGCGCATGGCGCTGCTTCGGGTGCTCGACGAGGAGACGGACCGGCTGAACCGCCTCGTGCGCGACCTGCTGACCTACGCGCGGCCCATGGCTCCGCAGACGCAGCACATCGAGCTGCCGGCGGCGCTGCGGGCGGCCTTCGACCGGGCGTGGCGTGGAGCCCGGGGCACGGAGCGCGCGCTCCCGGCCTTTGCCGTCGTGGGTGGACCCATGAGCCTCTCCGGCGACCCGGACCTGCTGGGCTTGGCCTTCGAGCGGGCCCTCGAGGGCGCGCTCCGAGGGCTCCAGCAGGGCGAGGCGCTCGTGGTGGAGCTTCGCGAAGACACGCTGGACGGCGCGCGCGCCCTCGTCCTGCGCTTCCCCGGCGCCTCGCCTCGCGACGACGGGACCGGCGCGCCGACGGACGCGGGACTGAGCCGCGCGCTCGTCGAACGGGCCGTCGGTGCCCACGGCGGCTCGCTGCGTGAGTCGGGCAGCACCCTCGAACTCGCGCTCCCCGCGCCGGCTCACTCGGCGCGCACGACGCGCGTTTCTCCGGCGCGCACGAAGACGTAGCGAAGCTTCTCCGCGCCCTCGCGCCGAAAGACGAGCGCATGGCGGCCTTCCGGGAGCGCTACGGAGAGGGGCGCGGTCCCGAGAGACACGTCGCCCCGCAGGACCTCCGTGGGGCCTTCGTCGCCGCCTTCCACCATTAGCAGCCCTTCACCGGCGTTCACCTCCGTGCCCGCGTCGAGGATTCGCTCGTACGTTCGGCCGAGGGAGAAGGGGCTGCGCTCCACGGGCGCCGCGCTCGGTGCCGGAGGCGAAGCCGGGGCCACGTCCGCGGGCGAGGGCCCCGGGCCCTCCCCGGGCGCGGCCGCGCTTCGCCACGCTTGCCACCCGAAGTAGCCGCCGGCCGCGCTCGCCGCCGCAAGCATCGCATAGCCCACGATGCGTGCGAGGCCGCGCCCCTTCGCCGGCGGCCGCTCGGACCGAGGCTCCGCCGGCGCTTCCGGGGCCGCGGGAGGGTCGGAGGAGGCGTCGTCGGCCTCAGCGGCGTCGTCGAGCGCGCCGTTGTCGATCGCGCCGTCGTCGAGGGCCACGCCATCGTGAGCGCCGTCGCCAGGCGCCTCGCGAGGCGCGTCCTCGGGCTGGCCGGTCGGCGGCGGGGGCGGCGGCGTGTTCGTCGGCGCCTCGAGGAGCCATTGGCGCTCACTGTCCAGGGCCCCGGACTCGTCCATGGCCTCGAGGTCGCTGTAGGTG
>JBCCAW010000269.1:0-7828 GCA_039814655.1 Myxococcota bacterium
CCCCCCCCCCTCACTCCCCCCCGGGCCGGGCCGATGTCCGGGGTGGGGGTAGTAGGCTGGCCGCGTGGGGGCGGAACGCGGGTGCGGGGGCGATCTCGGCGGGGCGCTCGGGGCCGAGGGGATCCGTCTCGGCGCCCGCGTTGGCGAAGGCGGCGTCGGCGTCGTCTACCGCGCCGAGCGCGGCGCCGGCGAGCAAGTGGCCATCAAGGTGCTGCGTCCGCATCTGGCCCGGGACGCGACGCTCCGGGCGCGCGTGCTTCGCGAGGCCGGTGTGCTCGGCTCCGTCACCGGGCCGCACGTCGGTCGGCTCCTGGCCGCCGGCGAGGACCCAGAGCGCGGGCTCTACCTGGTGCTCGCATGGATCGAGGGACCGAGCCTGGCGACGCATCTCGCCGCCCAGGGTCCGCTGCCCGTGCCCGAGGCCACGCGCCTCGGCCGGGAGATTCTCCACGGCCTCGCCGCCGCCCACGCCGTGGGCGTCGCCCACCGGGACGTGAAGCCCGACAACGTGCTCCTCGAGGCCGGCCGGTCGGCGCGCGTCGTGGACTTTGGGCTGGCCGCCTTCGTGCGCGGCGGCACCCTGGCCGGCGCCAACCGCGGCGACGATCTCACGCCAAGCGGCCGCCGCATGGGAACGCCGGGCTACGCGGCGCCAGAGCAGGTCGTGGACGATCCGGAGCGGGACCATCGCGTCGACCTCTGGGCTGCGGGCGTCGTTCTCTACGAGATGCTCGCCGGCGCTCGCCCCTTCGTGGCCGCGAGCCACGAGGGCTGGGCGCGGGCCGTGCTCGTCGAGGAGCCCACGCCCCTGCGCGCGCATCGACGCGGCGTGCCCGAAGGGCTCGAGGCCGTGCTCCGCCGGGCGCTCGAGAAGGAGGCCGACGAGCGCTTCGCGTCGGCCGAGGAGTTCGCGGCGGCGCTGCAACGCTTCGCCCGCTGACCCCGCGAGGGGGGCGGCCCCTGCGCCGGCCGCGCAACCGGCAGCCTTTGGGCCCGAAGCCGGCCCATGCGCCGCGTCCTCCTTGCGCTCGCGATCCTCCTTTCCAGCTGCCTCCCGGAGGCGCCGGAGCTCGCCGACGCGGGGCCCGATCCCCTCGGGGAACGGGACCTGCCACCGCTCGACGCGCCGCCCCCCTTTCGGCTGCTGGGGGTGCGGGTCGAGGACCCCAGCGGCAACGCCTGGACCCTCGAGGCCGCGCCGCGACGGCCCACGCTCGTGCTCGAGGCGAGCCGAAGCTGGTCGCCCGAGGCCCCGGCCTGGCTGCTCGGCGACGACCTCGACGAGGCGACGCTCACCGAGGACCTCGCGCGCGCTCCGGCCCGGGTCGCGACGCTCGCGACCGAGCTTCCAACGCAACGAGAGCTTCGCGGGACCCAGCTCCGGCTGACGCCCTCCGCGCCCTTGCCGCTGGGCGCCGCTTTTCGCTGGGCCGTTCCGGCCTGGGCCGAGGCCGAGGATGGAAGTCGCCTCGGCGTTCCCGAAGTCGGGAGCGGCCGCGTGGCGCGCGAAGGCGCCGGCGCAACGCTGCTCGCCACCTGGCCTCCCGAGGGCGCTGCCGGTGTCCCGCCGGGGCTCACGGGCGCGGCCTTTGCCTTCGACGACGCCCTCGAAGGCTTCGCGGGACTGGGCCTCCGCGGCCCCGACGGCCCCCTCGCCACGGAAGCCACGCCGGCGCCCTGCGCGGGCCTCGGGTGGCCCGAGGGCACCTGCGTCACGCTGCGCTGGGAGGGCGCCCTCGCCCCGGGCCCGCACGCGCTCACGCTGTCGGGAACGCAGCGCGACTGGACCGGAGGCGCGCTCGGCCCCCGCGAGGCGCGCTTCGCGGTGAGCGAAGGCGGCGCCGCGCTGGCGCTGCTTCCGCTCACCTGCACGCCGGGTGAGCGCCCGGAGGCGGGCACCTGCGTGCGCGCCGACGACGCGAGCGTCGTCTTTCGCTTCACGGCCAGCGGGCCGGTGCGCGCGGCGCTCGTCACCGAGCGCGGAACGCTGTCCCGCGCCGCGCCGCGCGGCGAGGCCACGCTCGAGGTCTCGGAGCTTCCCCCGGCCACGTCGCTGACCGGCACGCTCACGCTGACCGGTCTCGACGGGTCACGGCTTGTGCGCACGCTCGCCCTCGCGACCACACCGCCCCTGTCCACCTTGGCGCTCACGGAGGTTTGCAGCGATCCGCTGGGCCGGGAGCCCCGGCAAGAGTGGGTCGAGGTGCTAAACTACGGCGACGTGCCCGTCGCGCTCGAGGCTCTGACGCTCGCGGACGCCCCCAGCGCGCCCGGCGACGTGCTCCCCCCGCTCACGCTGCCCGCCGGGGGCCGGGCGCTGCTCGTCGCCGACGCCTTCGTCCCGGAGGAGAGCCCCGAAGCCATCCCCGCCGGGGTCCCGCTCGTGCGCCTCGGGACGTCCCTCGCGAGCGGCGGGCTCACGAACGCCGGCGAGCCCGTGCTGCTTCGCGACGCGGAGGGTCGCCGCCTCGCCGCGGCCCCAGCGCGCGCGACCGGGGCCGGGCTCTGCCTGCGAAACGAGGAGCCCGAGCGGCGCGCGGGGAGCTGGAGCGTCGGCGCGTGCACTCCAGGCGCGCCCTGATGAGCAACGCTTCCTCCCATGCGCCCGAGCCGGGGCCGGCTCCGCGAAGCGCCGCGCCGGGCAGCGCCGCGGCGCCACAACGGGCGCTTCCGCACGCGGCGCGACGCACCGATGCCGTGACCGGCGTCGTCGACGAGCTTGCCTACGCGGCTCCGGACGGGACCTTCGCGGTGGTGCGCCTCCACCGGGAGGACGACGGCGAGGCCTTCACCGCGGTGGGCGAGCTGGGTCGACCGGCGGCCGGCGAGACGCTGCGCCTCCACGGGCGCTTCGCGGAGCATGCGGTCCACGGGCGGCAGTTTCGCGTCGAGAGCTTCACGCCGGTGGTCCCGGCGACGGCGGACGGCATCGAGCGCTTCCTCGCGTCGGGCTTGGTCTCGGGCATCGGCAAGGGCCTGGCCGCGCGGCTCGTCGCCCGCTTCGGCGACCAAACGCTGGACGTCATCGCGCGGAGCTCCGAGCGCCTCCGCGAGGTGGACGGAATCGGGCCGCGGCGGGCCGGGACCATCGCCGACGCGGTGCGGAGCCGGCTGCAGGAAGCCGAAGCCCTCGCCTATCTGCACGCCCTGGGCCTGGGTCCGGCGACGGCGCGGCGCATTCACACGGCCTACGGCGCCGACGCGGCCCGCGTCCTGCGCGAAGACCCGTACCTCGTCGCGGAGGAGATCAAGGGCATCGGCTTCAAGACCGCCGACGCCATCGGGCGCTCCGTGGGCATCGGCCCCTCGGACCCGCGCCGGGCCGCGGCGGCGGCGCTGCATCTGTTGGCCAAGGCCAGCGACGAGGGACACGTGTTCTTGCCGGCAGAGGAGCTCACGTCCCGCGCGCTCGCCCTCGACGTACCGGCCGACGCTCTGACGGCCTCCATGGACGCCCTCGAAGGGCGCGGCCTCGCCCTGCGGGACGAGGGGGACGTCTACCTGCCGCCGCTTCACCGGGCCGAGCGGGTGGTCGCCGAGCGCCTGGCGCGCCTCGCCCGGCCTCGCTCCACCCCCGAGCGCGCGGCATGGGCCGTGGCCCAAGGCACGGACGCCGAGTCCCTGAGCGAGCGGCAGCGAGAGGCCGTCGAGGTGTCGCTTTCCGCCGGCCTCATGGTGCTCACCGGCGGCCCGGGCACGGGCAAGACGACCACCGTGCGCGCGCTCGTCGCCGCCCAGCAGGCCCTCGGGCGCCGCGTGGCCTTGGCGGCGCCCACGGGCCGCGCCGCCAAGCGCCTCAGCGAGGCGACGGGGGCGGAAGCCAAGACGCTGCACCGGCTCCTCGAATGGAGCCCGGCCACCGGCGGCTTTCAGCGAGACGAGCAGCGCCCCCTCGACGTGGAGCTGGTGCTCGTGGACGAGGCCTCCATGCTCGACGTTCGCCTCGCCGAGCGCCTGGTCCGCGCCGTAGCGCCCTCGTCGCGGCTGGTGCTCGTCGGCGACGTGGACCAGCTCCCACCCGTCGGCCCCGGGGCCGTGCTGCGGGACCTCATCGCGAGCGAGGTCGCCACGCTCGTACGCCTCGACCGGGTCTTTCGTCAGGCCGAAGAGAGCGCCATCGTTCGCGGGGCCCACGCCATTCTCTCCGGCGCGCTGCCGGAGGCCACGCCGGCGCACACGCGCGGCGCCGGTGACCTCTTCTACGTCCGGGCGCGCGCGCCGGAGACCATTGGTCGGCAGCTCCTCGAGGTGCTCAAGCGCGTCGCCAAGAGCTACGGCGTCGGGGCCCGGGAGGTCATGGTGCTCTCGCCCATGCGACGCGGGCCCGCCGGGACCGAGCAGCTGAACCGATTGCTTCAGCAGGCGACGAACGCCGAGCTCGCCCCGGAGCGCCTCGGAAAGGTGAGCGCCGGCGACAAGGTGATGCAGCTCCGGAACGACTACGAGCGCGACGTCTTCAACGGCGACCTCGGTGAGGTCGCGCGCCGCGAAGGCGCCATCACCTACGTGCGCTTCGACGGTCGCGAAGTGAAGTACGGCGACGCGGACCTCGACGCCTTGGGCCTCGCCTACGCTTCGACGGTGCACAAGGTCCAGGGGAGCGAGTTCGACGTGGTCGTGCTCGTGCTCCACGGGTCGCACCGCGTGCTGCTGCACCGGGCGCTCGTGTACACGGCGCTCACGCGCGCCAAACGCCTGGCCGTGGTGCTCGGCGACCCGCGGGCGCTGGC
Source organism: Myxococcota bacterium (assembly GCA_039814655.1). Taxonomy (GTDB): domain Bacteria; phylum Myxococcota_A; class Polyangia; order Polyangiales; family Houyiibacteriaceae; genus CALCTH01. The sequence goes on from JBCCAW010000269.1 coordinate 4,731, forward strand.
GCGGGCCATCGCGAACGAGACAGCCTTCGAGACGCACGGCCGCCTCGCCGGCCGGCTACGCGCCACGGCCTCGGCCCTCGCGGCGGAGCGCCCGTCGTAGCGGAGAGACTCGTAGCGGAGAGACTCGTAGCGGAGAGCGTCGTAGCGGAGAGACTCGTAGCGGAGAGCGTCGTAGCGGAGAGACTCGTACTGGCGCGGCTGGCCCGACTCAGCCGGTGACCCGCCGCATCAAGGCCGAGAGCGGCCCGCGCGCATGGCGCCTCGCCCAAATCCCGGAGGCCGCCATCGTTGCGGCACTGAAGGCCAACGCGACGCCCCAGACGAGCTTTATGCCCCCATGCGTATCGGCGCCCGCGGCCACGAGCGGGAAGATCAGCAGGAGCACGTGGCCCACGTACCAGGTGAGCGCGTGCCGGCCGAAAGGCCCCAGGGCGGCCCAAAGGCGGGCGTTGGGCACGCGCTGCGTTGCCCAGGAGCAGGCCCCGATGAGCGCCGTGGCCGCACCGCCCGCTGCGAGCAGGTAGGGCAGGCCCGGCGGCAGCATGTCCGTCGCGACCAGCGGCGCCAGCTCCGGGCCGGCCCAGGGCTCGAGAGCCCCGCAGGCGAGCTCTGTCGCCACCGCCACGCCACACCCGCCGAGCACCATGCGCCGCAGCACGCGCCGGTCCCGGAGGTCCTGACGACCGAGCCAGAGCCCCCACACGATGAAGACGAACCAGGGGAAGACCGGGTGAAGACCGTTGAGGAACGTGTTGTGGGCGAAGCCGAGGGGCGTCCACACGTCCGCGTACTCCAGCGAGCCCTCCACCCAGCCGCGCTCGTACAAGGGCAGCGCCGCGTAGAAGAGCGCCACGCATACGAAGGCCGCGCGACGCAGCGTCCGGGCCGCGGCGTCGAAGAGCCAGGCGGCGAAGGCCAGGTAGAAGCCGTAGAAGTGCAGGATGTCGGGCCACCAGCCCACGGCCATGAGCGCGAGCCCCAGGCCGAAGAGGAAGGCCCCGCGCGCCGCCAGCAACCGGCGCACGCGACGCCGGTCTCTTGGCCCGCCCTGGAGCCGCGCCCGCTCCCCGAGGAGCGAGATGCCCACGCCCGCGAGCACCACGAAGGTCGCCGCCGCCCGTCCGCGAAGCAACGCGCTCAGGTCCGCGAGGAGCCCCGGGTCCCGCTCCGCGCCACCGAGAGACACCTCCACGTTGACGACGACCATGCCGAAAATCGCGAGCGCTCGGGCGACGTCGAGGCCCTGAAGCCGGCCTGCGCGCTGGGGCGCCTCCCGGGGCGAAGCGGCCCCGGGCCCCGCGACGGGCAATCGCTCGCGCATCAGCGAGAGGACCGCACGAGCGTCGCGTCAGCCAAAGGCCGCGGCGATTCCGTCGTGAAAGGCCGGCCGGAAGCCGCGGATCCGCTCGTTCGCACGGCTCGGGTGAATGCGGTTGGTGAGAAGCGCGATGCTGAGGTCCCGGTCCGGGTCGCAGAAGAAGGAGGTGCCCGTGAACCCGAGGTGGCCAAAGGTCCTCGGGCCGAGGCGCTTGCCCGCGGCCCCGCCGGGGCTCCCCTCGCTTGGCGGCCGGCGCATGAAGCCGAGCCCATAGGCGCCGCCGGGCGTGTCCGCGATGGCGCCGGTGAGGGTCTCGCGACGCAGGAAGGAGCTGCGGCCGGCCAAGGCGTCGAGGAGACCCCGGCCGTAGAGGGCCACGCCCCGGGCGAGGCCGAAGACGCCGGCGTGGCCGCTGACGCCGCCGAGCGCGGCGCAGTTCTCGTCGTGCACCTCGCCGCGCACGATGCGGCTCCGCCATTCGCAGCGCTCCGTGGGCGCAGCGGTACGCGTGAGCGCCGCGCGCCGGTCTCCGGGAAGGGCCCCGGCGAAGTAGAGGTCGTCCTCCACGCCGAGGGGCTCCAGCACGAGGCGCGTGACGACGCGGTCGAGGGGCGCCGCGGCGACGCGCGAGATGACCTCCCCGGCCAGGATGTAGCCGAGGTCGCTGTAGATCTCGCGCCGCTCGCCCACGTCCTCGGGACGGCGCGCGGCCTCGTTGAGGACCCAGCGCCGCGCGGCGGGCGAGCCGACTTCGTGCGGAACGTCGAGGTAGAGCCCGCCCCAGGCCGCGAGGCCGCTCGTGTGCGTGAGCAGCTGGCGCAGCGAGGCCCCTTCGGCCACGCCACCGCGCACGTCCGTCAGCACGGTCTCGGCCACCACGTCGAGGTCGAGCGTTCCGGCTTCCACGAGGCGCAGCGCCGCCGTCGCCACGAGGGGCTTGGTGAGAGACGCCAGGTCGTAGGGCGTGCGCGGCGTGGTCGGCCCGAGCCCCTGCCCCAGCGACCCGGCGGCGGCCTCCACGAGCCCCTCACCGTCGTCGTCGCGCCAGGCCACGCAGGCGACGCCTCCCGGGAAGGCCTGCCCCGCAACGCCGGCCTCGAGGAGCCGCTGCGCTTCCCGAAGAACCCGGGCGGCCCGGGTCGCCTTGCGCTTCTGGCCCACCTCAAGATCACGCTACCCTGCGCTAGGACACCCGGTCCACGTCGAAATGAGCGCGGGTGTGTCGCGGCTGCGGCGCCGTCGTGAAGAAGCCGGCGAAGGACACGAGTCAGCATGAGCGACGAGCATGCGCGCGACGCGCGAGCCGTGAGGCCACCGACGCTGCTCGGCGGCGAGGCGCTCCCCGGCCTCACGAAAACCGAGCCCGAGGACTTCCGCGTGGAGGAGCTGCCGGCCTACGCCCCCGCGGGCGAGGGGGAGCATTGCTTCGTGCACGTGGAGAAGCGCGACCTGAGCACCCGCGAGGCCGTGCGGCGCCTCGCCCGGGCGCTGGACGTGGCGCCGCGGGACGTAGGGACCGCCGGGCAGAAGGACCGCCGCGCCATCACGACGCAATGGATGAGCTTCCCAGGCGTGGACCCGGCGGACGCCACGGCTCGGGCCGCGGACGCGGGACTCGGCGAGGGAGAGGCGTGGCTCCGCGTCCTCGACGCCGCGCGGCACCCCAAGAAGCTCAAGACCGGGCACCTCCGGGGAAACCGCTTCGTGCTGCGCGTGCGCGGCGTCGACGCAGCCCGGGAGGCGGAGGCGGACCGGCGCCTCGCCGAGCTGGGAACCGCCG
>JBCCAW010000105.1:0-13037 GCA_039814655.1 Myxococcota bacterium
GGCGGACCTCGCCGCCGCCGTTCGGCCTCTCCCGGACGCCCCGGCGAGCCTCGCGCCGCGCCTCGGCGATGCCGGCCCGGTCCGGGTGCTTAGCCGCTGGGGACAGCGCGGCCATGGCAGCCTCTCGCTGGTGACCTTCACCGGGGCCCCACCCCCGGAGCGCGGACCGGCGACGGTGCTCCTGCTCACGGAGGAGGGCAGCTTCCTCCGGCGCACCGACGGGCCCACGGCGCCGGCGCTCGCGGGCCCGCACGGTGTGGACGCGCTACGCGACGCGCTCGCCGCTGTGCTCGCGGATGCACCGGCGCGGCTCTACGTGAGCGCGGATGGGTCGCTGCCGCTCTCGGCCCTGCTCCGCCTGCTTCGGGCCCTCGGCGACCAGCCCGTCGTGCTGGCCGTGGCCCTCGGCGAGGACGTTCCGCTCCCGGCACCTCTGCAGCCGGGTCGGTCCGCGCTCGGCCTGTGCCCGGAAGGGTTGCCAGAACCGGCGCCGGGGCGCGCCCGCGGCGAGCTGCCGGGAGACGCCTTGCGCCGTCCCCTCGGGGCGTTGCGCGGCGCGGGCGTGCAATGCCTGGCCTCCGCCGCGCCGGAGTCCGCCTCCGGCGGCCGCCTTCGCGTGACCTTCCGGATCCAGGAGACGGGCGCCGTGGCGGAGGCCTGCGCCCTCGAGGACAGCCTCGACGACAGCGGCGTCCGCACCTGCCTCCTCGACGCGGTGCGACGCCTGCGCTTCGACACCCCGGACCCGGTCGGCTTCATCGACGTCGCCGTGCCCATCGTGCTCACTCCCGATCGGAGCGCGGCGCCCCGGGGAGCCTGCTCTCGCTGAGCCGCGCTCGGAGCGCGCCGTTGAGCGCGGCGAAGGCGCGGCGGTACTCATACCAGGCGCGCGAGAGACCGCGGGGAGATGGCGGCGTCCCCGGCTCGTCCTTCAGGCCCGCGGCGTAGGCCCGGGCGGCGCTCTCGAGACCGCGGGCGCGCGCGACGAGCGCAGCGGTGGCCGGCGCGAGATCCTCGGGCGGGATAAGCGCCGCCAGCGTTCCGGCGAGCTGCGCGAGCAGGTCATCGCAGCGCGAGTGCAGCCGCGCCGCAAAGGCCGCGCCCTCCTCCGCCGCCGCGAGGTCGAGGGCGGCTTCGAGCTCCGCATTGCTCGGAAAGCGACGACCCTGCCCGAGGGCACAACCGAGGTATTCGCTCACGAGGGCGTCGGCATCGCTGACGTTGCGCCCGAGCAGGGCGTAGGGGCCGCTGGCATCGCCGCGCATGACGACGGCGACGCCCGCCACGGCGGCCAGGCCCAGGGCGCCCAAGGCGAGCACGAGACCCGGCGCGCGCCGACGCAGCGTTCGCTCTACCGGCGGCTCGGGCGGAGCCGCTCCTCGCGCTCGGGACTCGCCCTCGACCTCCATGCGTCCGCCGAGCGCCTCCCGCGCGTCATTCCCCGAGGTTGAGCTGAAGTCCCGAGCCGCCGCCGGGCTGGCGCAGCTGAAGGCCGCCACCGCCGCCACCGCCGCCGAGCTGCAGTCCTCCGCCTCCGCCGAGCTGGGCGTCGTCGCCGAGGAGCGAGGGTCCGCCTTCGTCGTCGCCAAGGAGGCCGCCGCCGCCGCCGAGCAGCGAGGAGTCGCCGCCGAGCTGAAGACCACCGGGCTCCGCCAGGTCGAGGCCTTCGTCGTCGTCGAGGTCGAGCTCGTCGTCGGGGATCTCGTCGAGGGGCCGCTCGAGCGCCGTGGGGCCGAGGAGCGTCCGGATGCGCTCCCGGAAGGTCGCCTGCTGGTCGTCCGGCGCCAGCTCGAGGGCCCGGCGGGCCTGCCGGCGCATGTCGTCGTAGCGCCCGGCGGCGCGAAAGATCTGTGCGGCTTGGAGCAGCGTGTTCACGTCCCAGGACCGCTCGGCCACGGCTTCGAGGGCGAGCTCCGAAGCGGTCTCCGGGTCTCCCGTGGCGAGGTGGTATTGCGCCCAGAGCGAGCGGAGCTGGAGCAGGTCCGGGTCGATGCGCTCGGCCTCTTGAAGCTCGCTCCGGGCCCGGTCCGTCTCCCGGCGGGAGAGGTGAATGGTCGCCAGCGTCGCGTGGGCCGCCGCGTAGTCGGGAAAGGCCTCGAGGGCTTGCGCGAGCTCGCGATTCGCTTGCTCCACGTCGCCCTTCGCCATGAAGACGCCCGCCAGGAGATTCCGGCGCACGCCGTCGGGCCGGATGTCGCGAGCCGCCTCGAACTCGCGTACGCCCTCCTCGAGGCCCCCGCTCACGAGAAGCACGGCGCCGCGAACGCCGCGGACGTAGGGGGCGCGCCGGTCGAGGCGTAGCGCCGGGCGCACGCGCTCGAGGGCGCGGACCGGCTCGTTCTCGCGCACGAGCGCGTGAATGGCGCCGGTGCTCAGCGCCGCGGCCACGGCCTGCGGGTCCGTGAGCGGGCGAGATTCGACGGCGGACTCCGGGTCGTGCCCGCCGTAGGGGTCGAAGACCGTTGGCGTCCCCTCACCCACGGCCCCGGGCCACACGGCGACGCCAAAGTAGCCCAGGTAGCCGCTCGGATCGGGGGGCCGGCGGTCACCTTCGAAGCGCCAGATCTCGGCGACCATGGCGTCCACGTCGGCCTCGCGAAGCGCCGCGACGCAGGCCGCGGCGAGCTCGAGGGGGTAGAGCCGCGTGCGCTCGTCCCGGGCGAGCCGCCCCGCCGCCCAGGCGGCGTTCTTCACGGGCAGCTCGCGGGGTTGCGTGAGGCTCCAGGGCACGAAGGCGCCGGCCTCGGCCCGCGTTCGGACGTGGTCCACGAGTGCCTGGGCCTTGGCCAGCGCGTCGCTTCCCGCCGCGTGCTCCGCGAGCGCTTCCACGGCGTCGTCGGCCGCGAGCAGGTCCCGCTCTCCCACGTCCGCATCGGCGTCCCGGAGCGCGTCGCGAAGCTCCCCGCTCGACAGCGGCTCCATGGCCACGACGGTGGCGCCGCGGCGGCGTTCCCCTTCGCCCCCGAGAGCCGCGTAGGCGCCGGCGGCGAGGGCCACGGCAGCGAGCACGGCCGCCGGCACGAGCCAGGCCGGCCGGGGAGCGTCGCCCTGCACGTCCTCTTCGAGCCCGCCCTTGCGCATGCAGCTCGGGCAGCGCGTCGGGGTCTTGTCCGCCGAGAAGCGGTGGTCGCAGTGCACGCAGCGGTAGCGCGCGCCGGCCGTCTTGGCCTCCTTGCGCTCCGTCGCCTTGGCCTTCGCCTTCGCCGCAGCGCGGGCCGCGGGGCTCTTCTCGTCCTTGCCTGCGTCGCTCATGTGCCTCGCCGGGGCTTCGTCATCCCGCGAGGGGACCGGGTAGCAGCTCCTCGGAGGCTTCGCTACGGCCAGCACGAGGCGGCGCGGCCATGTAGCGTGTCCATCATGGACCCGCCGGCCAAGCTCACGAGCCTCCACCAGGGCGCGCAGCGCGTCGCGGGCCTGGTGATGTGGGGTCTCTTCGGCCTGGCGCTCCTCCGCCCGGCCGACCGCGACCTCCTCTTCGCGCTGGCCCTCGGCACGGGCGCCCTGCGGGCGTTCCTTCGGGCGGCGCGGACGAAGAGCCTGCTCCAAGCCGCGATGGGCGGCGTGTTCCTGCTCGCGCTGGGCTCCGTGGTGCTCTCGCAGCGGGGCGGCGACGCGCTCCCGTGGTGGTACGGCGCCTACGCGCTCGCCGGCCTGCTCGTCCTCGGGCTCCTTCTGGGCCGCGGGCGCCGGTCCCTTCGCTGAGACCGCTCAGGGCGCCCAGGGATGCCGGGGGCCGCGGTCACGGCAGGCCGGGAGGCTCGCGGGCGGGCAGTAGATCCGGAGATGGAAGTGGTTCCGGTGCGGATGTCCGGAGGCTGGCTGGACCATGACGCGCTCGGCCCGGGCCAGCACGGCGCGTGGAGCGCGGCGGCGGCGGCCGGTCCGGAGCAGGCGTCGCTCGAGGGAGGCGTGCACGAAGAGGTACTGCACGCGCGCATCGCCGTCGGCCACGAGCTTCGCGACGAGCTCCCAGTTGCGGTCGTCGTCGAAGCTGAGGGCCTCGTTGGGCCCGAGGCCCTGCCCGGCGCCGTCGAAGGCGGCGAAGCCATAGGGCGCGTAGGGGCGCCCGCGCGCGTCCAGCATGTAGAAAGCGAGGTCCGCGTCGCGGCCGTTTTGGTGCGACGCATGCCCGGGCAGGCGCCCGCCGCCTTCCTTGGACAGCTCGCCCACGCTGAGCTTCGCGCCAGGCAAGCGCTGGTGGACGCGGAAGGCCGCGCGCTCGAGGAGCTGCACGAGCTCCCAGGTGCCGAAGAGCGCATCGCCCTCGGCGCGCTGGCCGTGCTCCGCGGGCACGAGGCGAAGGTGCCGGGACGGCCGGAGGCGCACGCCGCGCCGCAGGCGCCCCCCTTCGAAGGGGAGGCCGAGGCTGCGGCTGCGTCGCGGGAGCCGGCGCGCGCCGGGGCCGCGCGTGGGGTCCCGGGACCCGCGATCGGCCGAGGCCTGCGCCGGGGACCCGGGCGAAGCCCGAGGGAGCGGGAGCGCGACCGCCCCGGCGAGCGCCAGCGCAGCCACGCGGACGGAGGAGAACGCACGCGCCATGGCCCGCCGGTAGCAGCTTGGGGCGAGACCGGGCCAGTTTTCCGCTACGCGACGGGCGCGGCGACGGGGACCGTACGGAGCGCGCCGGAGGCCAGCCGAGCGCGCAGCGTACGCTTGAGCACCTTGCCGCTGGGACCCAGGGGCAGCGCATCGACGATGGCGAGCTCGCGCGGGACCTTGTTGCGCGCGATGCGCCGCCGCGCGAAGGCATCGAGGGATGCGGCGAAGGCCCGCGTGGCCTCCGCGGAAGGGAGGGGCGCCCGAGGCACGACGACGGCCACGACCTCTTCCCCGAGGTCCTCGTCGGCGCGACCCACGACGGCGAGCGCTCGCACGTCCGGGTGACCTTGAAGCGCTTCCTCGACTTCCGAAGGGTAGACGTTGGCCCCGCCGCGGAGGATCACGTCCTTGAGCCGGTCGACGATGCGAAGCCGCCCCTCCCCATCGAACACGCCGATGTCGCCGGTGCGGAGCCAGCCGTCCTGAAGCACCGCGTCCGTCGCCTCCGGGTCCCCCAGGTAGCCGAGCATGAGGTTCTGGCCGCGCACCAGCACCTCGCCGCTCTCTCCGGGCTCGCGATGGCCCTCGAGGCGCACCTCGACCCCCCACACCGGGCGACCGCTCGTGTGCGGCGCGGCGGGGTCCGGCGGCGCGTCGATGCAGCTGAAGGTCGCTTCCGTGAGCCCGTAGCCCTGGCGGACCTCCGCGCCCAGGCGCCGCTCGGCCCGCTCCCGGAGCACCTCCGGCAGCGGCGCCCCCGCGCTCAAGCACCAGCGGAGCGCCGACCAGGGCGCCCCGGGCACCTCGGACCAGCGCCGGAACATGGTCGGCACGCCGGGCAGCCAGGTCACCGCTTCGGCCGCCGCCCACGCGAGGCTCTCGGCGGCGTCGAAGTGCGGCGCCAGCACCACGCGGCCGCCGGCGAAGAAGGGGGCCAGCACGGCCATGCGAATGCCGAAGGAGTGGGTCAGCGGGAGCACGCCGAGCACCACGTCCCGTGGGCCGAGGCGAAGCGTGTGCTGCACGAGCGCGGCCGTGTGCGCCACGAGGCTGCCGTGGCCGATGGCGGCGCCCTTCGGCGAGCCGGTAGTGCCGGAGGTGTAGAGCACCATGGCCAGGTCGCCGGGAGCGTCCAGGAGCCCCGGGAGCGCCGGGCCCGGACCGACGAGCGAGGCCGCGTCGACCCCGGCGACGCCGGCGGACGCCTGGCGGAGCGCGTCCGCCGCGAGGTCCGCCCGCGCCCGGTCGTGCACGAGCGCCACGCAGCGCGCGTGGTTCAAGCGAAAGGCGAGCTCCGGCGCAGCGCTGAGGATGGGCACCGGCACGACGGCGGCGCCGGCATAGAGAATGCCGAACCAGCTGGCGACGAAGTCGGTCCCGTTGCCGGCCACGAGGGCCACCCGGTCTCCCGGCCGCACCCCGCGGCGCGCAAGGGCGGCGCCGGCCCGGCACGCGGCGCGGTCCAGCTCCGCGTAGCTCACTTCCCGGCCCGGAACGGTCAGGGCCACGGCCTCCGGCCGGCGGAGCGCGTTCTGCCGCAGCATGGCGCCGACGTGAAGCCCCATGGCGGGCTCTAGCACGCGCCCGGTGTAGGCTCTCGCGCCCATGACCTCCCGCAGCACCGTTCTTCGGCGCCCCTCGACCGGCGCTCTCCCGTCAACGGCGGCCACCGGGCTCCTGCTCGCCGCGCTCCTCGGGGGCTGCGTGGCGATGGCGCCGCCGCGTACGCACGTCGCCTCGGAGGCCGAGGCCTGGACGCCCACGCCGCTGACGGAGCCGGGCTTTCACCGCACCTATGCCGCGACCGGGGGCTTCCGGAATGGCCGGCCGACGGGCTTCGCCTTCACCCCCGATGGGAGCACGCTGCTCTTCCTCCGGAGCGGCGCCCGCGACGTCGTGCGGGCGCTGTACACGCTCGACCTGGCCAGCGGCGAAGAGCGCGAGCTCCTCACCGCCGACCGGCTCCTGAGCGGCGAGGGCGAGGAGCTGTCAGCCGAGGAGCGCGCGCTCCGGGAGCGGCTCCGCATGCGGGCCCGGGGCATCACGCGCTTCGCGCTGAACCCCGACGGGACGCAGATTCTCGTGCCCTTGAGCGGCCGGCTCTTTCTCTTCGGCCGGGACGACGGTCGCGTACGCGAGCTGCCCGCCGACGGCGGCTACGCCTTCGACCCGCGCTTCAGCCCGGACGGGACCAAGCTCGCCTGCGTCCGCGGCGGGGAACTCTACGTGATCGACCTCGCGACCGGTGGCCAGCGCAAGCTGACCGAGGGGGCCAGCGAGACGGTCAGCCACGGCCTCGCGGAGTTCGTGGCGCAGGAGGAGATGAGTCGCTACCGCGGGTTCTGGTGGTCACCGGACTCGAGCGCGCTGCTCGTGCAAACGACGGACCAGAGCGACGTCGAGCTGCTCTACGCCTCCAACCCCATCGACCCCGCGGCGGAGCCGAGCGCCGCGCGCTTCCCCCGCGCGGGAACGGACAACGCGCGCGTCGACCTGCGCATCCTCCGCGCCGACGGCCGCGGGGAGCCCGTGGACGTGCGCTGGGACCAGGACGCCTTCCCCTATCTCGCGACGGTACGCTGGACCGAAGGGGCCCCGCTGACCCTGCTCGTGCAGGACCGGCGTCAGCAGGTCGAGCAGATTCTGGCCGCCGGGGCCGACGGACGGACGACGCTTCTGCACGAAGAGCGGGACGCGGCCTGGCTGAACCTCGACCAGAGCGTGCCGCGCTGGGTGGAGGTCGACGGCGCACCGGCCTTCTTGTGGAGCACGGAGCGGGACGGCGCCTCCGTGCTGGAGCTGCGCGACGCACGTGGCGGACTCCTCCGCTCGCTGACGGACGCGCAGCTCGGCTACCGGTCGCTGCTCCACGTCGATGAAGCGGCGGGGACGGCCTTCGTGAACGCGAGCGCGGACCCCACGGAGCAGCACGTGGTGCGCGTGTCCCTCGCGGGAGAAGGAGCCTCGCCGCTGACGAACGCGCCGGGACAGCACCGCGCTCGCTTTCACGAGGCCCGCGAGGGCGAGGACGACCCGCCGCTCTGGGTGCACCTGGCGCACACGCTCGCGGAGGGTCCGACGGCAACGGTACGTCGCGGCGCGACGGTGGTCAGCGCGGTACGCAGCGTCGCGGAGGCGCCGCCCTTCGTGCCCGAGGTGGAGCACGTGACCGTGGGCGACGAGGGCTTCAGGGCCCTGGTGATCCGGCCCCGGAACTTCGAGGCGGGGCGCCGCTACCCCGTGCTCCTGAGCGTATACGGCGGCCCCGGCGTGGTCCGGGTGCGCAAGGGCCGCTACCTACAGCTCCGGGACCAGGCCTTCGCGGACCACGGCTTCATCGTGGTGACCCTCGATGGCCGCGGCACGCCGCATCGGGGTCGGGAGTGGGAGCGGGCCATCGCCCGGGACGTGATCACCCTGCCCCTCGCAGACCAGGTGGCCGGCCTCGAAGCGCTCGGCGAGCGTTTCCCGGAGCTCGATCTGTCCCGCGTGGGCGTCTACGGCTGGAGCTTCGGCGGCTACTTCAGCGCGATGGCGGTGATGCAGCGACCGGACGTCTTCCGCGTTGGGGTGGCCGGAGCGCCGGTGTGCGACTGGGCCGACTACGACACCCACTACACGGAGCGCTTCATGGGCCTCCCGGACGAGAACGATGCCGGCTACCGCCGCGCCAACGTGCTGACCTACGCCTCGGACCTCGAGCGGCCGCTGATGATCATTCACGGCACGAGCGACGACAACGTCTACTTCGTGCACGCGCTCAAGATGAGCGACGCGCTGCTGCGGGCAGGTCACGACCACGCCTTCGTCCCGCTCTCCGGCTCGACGCACATGGTCGCGGACCCGGACGTCGCCCGGAGCCTCGAAGGACGCATCCTCGACTTCCTCTCCGCGGGCCTGCGCTAGTACGCCCACCCCGACGTGCGCTCCGGGTGGGGGTACTCGCCGAACGAAGACGGAAAGGGCGGACCCCATCCAAGGTTCCGCCGGCGCCCGGGTCGAAGAAAAGCGCACTCCCGCGCCTTCGTTCAGGAGACCTCGTGGCCGCCCCGTTCCCTCCCCCTGGCTCCCAGCCCGCCGCCCCCGCCGCTTCCCCTCCGTCCCCCGCTCCGCCCTCGGGCGCGCCGCGAACGGTCCCTTCCGACGACGCACCACGACGCGCCGAGCTCGGCCTCGCCACGCCGGCGCCGAGCGGCGAGGGGCGCGGCGGGTGGCTCTTCTTCGCCGCGTGCTGTGCGCTGGTGACCGGCGGTCTCGGGTGGGTCTTCGCCGCCAGGCCCGCGCCCCGCGCGGAGGCTCCCGCGCTCACGCAGCAGGCGTCGACGCCGCGCGATACCGACGCGCGGACCCGGGCCGCGGCGGAGGAGCTCGCGCCGACCTCGGCCGCCGCGCCGACGGAGCAGCCGCCCGGAGGCGCCTCCGCGGCGGCGGATCCCCCGCCGGCCGCGACGGCGCCCACACCGGCCACCAGACCGCCGCGCGCCGGCTCGCGGCCGGCCTCTGGACCTCCAGCCCGCGGTCCCTCTTTGGGAGGCATCGCCGGGTGCGGCGACGATCCCCTCTGCGGCATCGACGGCTAGCCCCAGGCAGTCTCAGGACGGCGCGAAGAGCAGGCCGAGCACGTTCGAGTGACCGGCGAGGCGCACGGTGGGCTCCGCCGGGGCGACCTCGGCGCTCGTCTCGACGGCAAAGGTCGCCGTCGCGCCCGTCGCCCGCGGAACGATGCGACGTCGGCGCGATGCGCCGGCGCTCAGCCACCCCAGGAGCAGCACCGGGAGGCCGCCGGCGAGGCCCGCATGGAGCCGCGCGAGGGCCCCGGAGAACGCTTCGTGTTCGCCCTCCGGGTCCGGCGTGACGTACGCGAGCGAATCCCCCTCGCGAACGTCCTGGCCCACGTAGATGGCGCCGCGGCGCGGGTCCACGCCCCCGATGCCCCGAAGGATGGCCCCCTCGCCGGGCCGGGCGATGCGCACGAGCACCAGCGGTCGGCCGGAGGTCTGCTGCGCGGCCTCGCTCAAGCACCGAAGTGCCGGTGCATCGTCGAGGGTGCGTACGAAGCCCTCAGCGCAGGCCGAGACGCGACGCTCCGGGCCGAGCGTACGAACGGACGCGGCAACTTCCCGCGCGAGGCGAAGCCCTCCCTCGAGGCGCAGCGCGGCCAGCGGCGCCTCCCGGGGCGCCGCGCCGGCCGCGCAGGAGGCGAGCCCGCCGGCACCGGGGGTCCCTCCCACGATATGCGGCGTCTCCGCACCCGCGGCGAAGGCTGCGAGCGCGGCGGGGGTCAGGCCACGTTGACCGAGAACGACCAGCGGGCGAGCGGGTCGATGACGCAGGGCTTCTCCCAGGGCCCCAGCGTCCTCGGCGGACCCGGCGGCCACGCGCGCTGGAGTGTTCAGCGCCAAGGCGAGCACGGCGCCCTCGTCGACGACCCCCTCCGCGTCCCGGGCGCCGCGCGTCCCGAAGGCCAATACCGCGGCCTCCGGCGCCAGCTCCGCGGCGCCGGCAGCCAGCTCCTCCGCCGCGCGTCCCGGCGCGCCGACTCCAGCCAGCACGAGCACGCCCGGCGCCGCTTCGAGAGCGCGGCAGGCCGCTCGTACGGCGGCGCGGGCCGCCCGTGAGGGCGTCGCGCCCGTCCCCCGTCCCGTGGCTGCGCGTGCCATGGACTCAGCCTTCGGCCGGCGCCGGCTCGGGGACGGGCCGGCCGACGAAGCGAACGACGAGCACGAGCGCCACCGCACCGAGGCCAAGGCCCACGAGCGGCGGGTAGAGGCCGAGGCCCGTGCCAAGTTCACCAAAGACGAGGGCCACGGCGCCCACGGTCAGCGCGTAGGGGAGCTGCGTGCGCACGTGGTCCACGTGGTCACAGCTCGAGGCCATGGAGCTCATGATGGTCGTGTCGCTGATGGGGCTGCAGTGATCGCCCCACACGGACCCGGCCAGAATCGAGCTGATCGCACCGAGGAGAATGCCCTCGTCGCCCGGCGCGAGGCCCGCCGCGAGAGGCACGACGAGGGGAAAGAGGATCGCCATGGTCCCCCAGCTCGTACCCGTGGCGAAGCTGACGAGGGCCGCGACCACGAAGACGAGCGCCGGCAGCAGCCCCGGCGTCAGCCCGTCGCCGATGGACTGGATGACGAACTGCGCCGTGCCGAGCTCGCGGCAGAGCGCGCCGAGGCTCCAGGCCAGCACGAGGATCACACATGCCAGCAGCATGGAGCGGAGCCCGGAGAGCCAGGCCTCGAGCGCCCCGCGCGTTCCCAGCGTGCTTCGGCCGAGCACCACGGCCACGAAGCCCCCCGTCGCGCTGCCCCAGAGCAGCGCGCTCGTGCTGCTGGCGGCACCAAAGATGGCGCGCGCGCTGAGCTCGCCCCCCTCGGCGAGGACCTTCGCGCGGCCGTCGAGCACCATGCCCAAAAGCACCACGAGCACCACGGTCACCACCGGCACCAGCGCGTTGACGCCGCGCGGCGGCACGGAGTCGTCGAGGCCCTCGCTCTCGGCGAAGTCCGACGCCGGGCGCGCGCCATCGCGAAGCAGCTTGCCTTCGAGGCGGGCGCGACGCTCGGCGGCGCCCATGGGTCCGAAGTCGCGTCCGAAGAGCACGAGCACGAGCCCGAAGACCAGCATCAGCCAGGGATAAAAGCGGTAGGGAAGCGTGCGGAGAAACGCCACGTAAGCGTCGAGCTCCACGCCGGCGCTCTCCAGCTCGTCGCCGATGTAGGCGACCTCCACGCCCACCCACGAGGAGACCAGCGCCAGGCTGGCCACCGGCGCGGCGGTCGCGTCCACGAGGAAGGCGAGCTTCTCCCGGCTGATGCGAAGCCGGTCCGTGATCGGCCGCATGGAGGCGCCGACGAGGAGCGAGTTCGCGTAGTCGTCGAAGAAGATGAGCAGGCCGAGTCCCCAGGTGGCCAGCTGGCCGCGCTTGGCGTTCGTCGCCCGCCCGGTCACCCAGCCGGCGAGGCCCGCCGCGCCGCCGGAGCGCGTGACGACCCCGGCCATGCCCCCGAGGAGCAAGCTGAACACCAGGATCGCCGCGTGGTCCGCGTCGGCCACCGCGCCCACGGCGTAGGTGTCCACGCTTCGCAGCGCGCCGACCAGCGGATCCCCGCCTGCGACGAGCGTTGCGCCGACGAGCACGCCCGCAAAGAGCGCCACGATGACCTCGCGGAGCGCGAGGGCGAGGCCGATGGCAAGCAGCGGCGGCAGCAGCGCGAGCCAGTCCGGGAGGTGCGGAGGCACCGGGCGTGTGTAGCAGAGCCTGGACTTCCGCACGTCGGAGTTGGCGGAGAGCGACGTCCGCTGCCACGTATACGGTGCTGGCAAGGGCTGCGCGCCGCGGCCCGTGTTCCCCCAGCAACGGACCCATGCGACGCCACGCTACGCCGCTCTCCTTCCTGCTCCTCCCCCTGCTCGTCGCGTGCGGCGGGCGAACACCGCTGAAGACCGACGGCGGCACCGCGCTGGACGGAGGTCCGGACCTCGGGCCGCCCGAGCTCGTGCTCGACTGCGGGCGACGTGCCCGGGCCGTCCCCGTCGGCCAGCCCCTCGAGCTCTTCGCCGGTACCGAGGGCGGCACGGACCTGGTGTCCGGAAGCTGGTCCATCACCGGGGCGCCGGACGCCGCCGACGCCACGCTGATGCCCAGCGAGGGCAACCCGGTGACCTTCCTGAGCAACACGCTCGGTGACTATCGCTTCCGCTTCGACGGCACGGACGAGCGGGGCCTCCGGGCGAGCTGCACGATCACCGCGGAGGTCTTCGTCGACCTCCCGCGCGCGCTCTGCCCGGAGCCGAACTCCACGCTGGGGCTCATCACGGGCGTCGGACGCGCCCTGCCTTTGGATGCCCTCGCGTTGGACGACCGCGGCATCTCCTCCGTGGCCTGGGCCGTGCTCGACGGCCCCGGACCCGCCGAGGTCTTCCCGCCGGACGTGGAGATACCGACCTTCGTCGCCGAGGTACCGGGTCTGTACCGGCTGCGCTTCGACGTGCTCGACATCGACGGGGGCACGGCCTTCTGCGAGGTCACCGTGGAAGTGATCGCGCCGCCGGCCCTCGACTGCACGCCGGACGTCGTCCAACCCGTGGGCAGCCGGGTCCGCATTCAAGCCGAGGTCACCACACGCCTCGACCTCACCGAGAGATCGTTCTCCCTCGACGCGCGACCGGACGCGAGCACGGAGGCGCTCCGCGACGACGGTCAGCAGCCCAACGGCGCGTATCAGGCGACGCTGCGACTCGACCGCGTGGGCGCCTACGCCGTGAGCTTCACGGCCCGGGATGCGCTGGGCCAGAGCGCCAGCTGCACCACACAAATCGAGGCGACGCCGGTGCCCCCGGTCGTCAGCTGTCCGACGCTGGAGGTGCGCCCGCTCGAAACGGTCGACGTGGTGGGGACGGCGACGGACGACGGCGCCAGCGTCCCCACGACCAGGACGCGCGGCCGCCACCCCGCCCGCCCCGCCGCCGCGCCCCCCACGCCCGCCGACCCCCAC
>JBCCAW010000857.1:0-1588 GCA_039814655.1 Myxococcota bacterium
CAAGGCCGCCAAGGCGACGCCCACCGGGGCCGTCACCCACACCAGGAGCCCGGCGTCCCGCGCCGCGCCCCGGCTCTCGCGCAGCGCCAGGCCCGCGGCGATCACCGTCAGCGCCGCCGAGGTGAGCACGGGCCATGCAGAGCGGGCGACCAACCCCAGGGCCAGCGCGGCGAGCACGGCGAGCACCCCGGCCCAGGGCACGGGGACCTTCCCGGCGCCCAGGAAGAGCCGGTTGGCGGCGCTCATCTCGGCGCTGCTGAGCGCCTCGTCCCCCGGGAGCTGGGAGGGGCGCGTGGCTTCCCGGACGCGTTCGGGAACGCTCGTCCGGGGTGTCGCGGTGCGCCGCGGCGCGCGGCTCCGGGCACCCTGCCGGAAGTCGTCCACGCACGCGCTGCTGCACAAGAAGACGTACCCATCGTGCTCGAAGGGCAGCACGGCCGGCGCGCGGAGCGCATCGACGTCCTTGCCGCAGGCGCCGCAGGCGCGCGGAACGGGCTCGGGGCGCGGCCGTCGCTGCGGCATGTGTGCGATGGGGGCGGGCTCGCTCACGGACGCCACCCTTGCGGCCACGATGGCGCCGGTCAACGGAAGGCGTCACTCGGTGACGTGCACCACCGTGCCCGGCCGGCCGCGCGACGCGAAGACGCCGTGCCAGCCCGGCGGGAGCTCCGGGCCGGCCCAGTGAAAGAGCCAGCGCGCGTCCGCGGGAGCGAGGTTGACGCAGCCATGGCTTCGGACCCGGCCGAAGCCGCCGTGCCAGAACGCCCCGTGAAGCGCGTAGTTGCCCTCGAAGTAGAGCGTCCAGGGGACGTCCTCGATCTGGTAAGGGTCCGCGGACATCAGGTCGTCCATGGTCGTGGATACGTGCTTCGACTGGACCCGGAAGGTGCCCACGGGCGTTTCGAAGCCCTCGCGTCCCGTGGACACGCTCGTCGCGTACACCGGCCGGTCGCCCTCGTAGGCGACGAGGGTCTGCTCAGCGAGGCTCACGTGCACCCACCGCTCGTCGGCCGCGACGCCCTCGGGCCGGGCCTGCGGCGTGGCGACGCGGACAGAGCGACGGTTGGCAGCGAAGCCTTCCGGGTCCACCACGTAGCTGCGGCGGCCGCGCTGTACGGTCTCGGCGATGTCCACCAGCGTGAGGCGCTCGAGAGGCCCCGCGTTGAGGAAGCGGTCGCCGCGTCGCCGGAGCCGCCGCGTGCCGCTTCGCCACACGAAGCCGAGGGGCAGCTCCCAGGTCGCGCCAAGGGCCACGCCGCGATGGTCCGAGGGCGTACGGCCCCGGAGCCGCGACGCCCGTACGTAGCCGCCCCGCACCGTGCGGTAGAAGCGCCGTCCGTCGTCCGTGATTTCGCCGTCGAGGCTCGCGGTGAAACCGCGGCGCATGGCCATGCGCAGAATGCTCGGAAGCTCGGGCTCCGCCGCGTCCGCCGCCCCGCCCTCGGCCACGGCGACGGCTGCCGGGTCGTCGGCGCCCGTAACGTCGGCCCCCCCCGCGGCCCCCGGGGGCGCCGGGGCCTCGACGTCCGGTGGGGCGGGGGCGGCGCCAGCGTCCGTTTCCGTTTCCGTTTCCGTGTCCGTTTCCGTC
>JBCCAW010000081.1:0-14783 GCA_039814655.1 Myxococcota bacterium
CGAACTTTCCGCCGGCGTGCAGCTTGGTGAGGATGAGCTCCAGGCCGCTCACCTTGTGCTTGGGGTGCTTGTCGACGGGGATGCCGCGGCCGTTGTCGCTGATGGTCGCGCCGCGCAGATCCGGGTCGAGCTCCACCTCGATGCGCGTGGCGTGCCCGTTGATGGCCTCGTCGACGCTGTTGTCGACGATTTCCCAGAGCAGGTGGTGGTAGCCGGCAGCGTCGGTCCCGCCGATGTACATCCCGGGCCGCTGCCGCACCGGCTCGAGCCCCTCGAGGGCTTCGAGGTCCGCGGCGGTGTAGTCGGTCGTGCTCATGCGTGGCGCGAAGAATAGTCCGCGCTGCGACATCCGGGGGCCACGACCACGTTCCACGCCCCGAAGTCCCGGGCTTCGGGCCCGGGGCGCCGCGTGGGCAGGCCGAGGAGACGGATCGCCGACGCGCTCAGCGGCCATTCCGCGCCCCGGGATCGGGCGCGCGGCGTCGAGCGGGAGGCCCCTTAGCGCGCGTTCAGGGCTCCCGGGTCCGGTTCGCTCGCGGCGTTGGCGGCGGCCACGGCCGCCGGCGAGCCGACGTCTTCGCCGTTGAGGGTGCCAGCGTCGAAGCGCACGCGGCCGTCGCCGCCGGCGCCCCCGCCGTTGCAGCGCTCGGCGCCGCCCGTCGCGAGCACGGCACCCGCGCCAACGCGGAGTGTATCCGCGGCCAGCCAGACGGTTCCGCCGGACCCGCCGCCGCCACCGCCTGATCCCTGGCGCCCACAGTTGTCGTTGAAGACGCCCTGCTGGCCGGTCGCCTCCACTGCGCCTGCCACGTCGAGCGATGCGGCGAAAAGCGCCCCGATGCCGGCGCCCCCGCCCCCGGGCGTCTGCGTTCCGGGCCCGCCCACCCCGCCGGAGCCGCCGCCGCCTCCGGACCCGAGAAAGAGCCGGTCGAGCGCCGCGTCGCCGTAGACGGCACCAGCAGCCCCTCCCGCGTGGAGCGCGCCGTTGTCCGTGCTGGCGACGCCCTCGGTGGCGAAGCTGGCGCCACCACCGCCGGCGCCGATGGTTTGCGTAGTGCAGTTGAACACGTCGCAATCGGACGTGCCGCCCTGCCCCGCGCCGGCGTTGCTCTCCGGGGACAGGCCGTCGGTGCGGACCGGCTGGCCGGAGACCGACTCGCCCGTGAGTCCCATGCGGCCGTTCGAGGCGACCGTCGTCCCGCGGTAGCCGCGAACGCGCACATCGACCCGCCCGCCGGCGGCCACCTCGAGCACGCGCGCACGGACGAAGAGCACGCCCCCGGTGGCGCCATCGAAGCCCGCGGTGGTGAGCACGCCGCCGCCGCCCACGGTGAGCGTGTCGAACTGGGGCACGCGCTGGAGCATTACCGACTGGCCGGTGAGATCGGCGTTGCTGCCGCCGCGGCCGTACACGTCGACGACGGGAGCCCGGAGCGTGACCGTGCCGCCCTCGACGCCGTCGACGTACCCGGTCTCGAAGGTGCCCACGCGCGCGTCGTCGTCGGGGTCGCCGCGCAGGTTGATGAGCAGCACCTCGTCGCCGGGCGCGAGGCCGAGCGCGGCTTCGCCGACGGTCACCTGGGCCCCCGAGAGCGCCGTGACGGCGTAGCGGACCGCCCAGCCCGTAGTGCCGCCGGCCCGCGGGTCCGTCGACAGGTCCAGCGGCGTGTCCACGGTGGCGTCCCCGTCGGCGCCAGTGCCGGGCCCAACGGCGCAGTCGAGCCCGTCGTCGGCGATGCCGGAGCAGCTGTCGTCGAGCCCGTTGCAGACCTCGTCGGCGGGCACGCACGGGTCCATGTCGGCGCCGGCGTCCATCACGCCCTCGTCGGCCGCGCCGCCGTCCGGCACGCCCTGGTCCCCGCTGGATGCATCGGCGGGCATGCCCTGATCCTGGACCGTGCCCGTGGTGCCGCTGCTCCCGCCGCAGGCGACGCAGAGCAGCACGGCGAGGCGGGCAGCCGCGCCGAAGCCGAGAGCCACGGAGTCGCGGAGTCGCGCGGGGTCGGTAGTCATGCGACATGGTCCTACGTCGCAGCGCTGCGGACAACCAGAGCGACATTTTCGGCCATCAGCGGAACCGGAAGCTGCGCTCTAGCTGCAGGGCTCAGCGCCTTCGTGGCCTTTGACGGCTTGCGTAGTTGGTCGCTTCGCTTGCGACCGAAACGCCCTGTCATGGACGTCTCATCGCGCCGTCGGTAGCAAGCCTCGCTGAGTCGATGGTCTTGTGGCGAGGAGGTTGGCCGTGATTTACCTGATGATTGACGACGACCAAGGCGGTCCCTTCACCCAAGAGGAGCTAGGCGCGCTCTGGGAGGCGGGCGAGATTCCGGGCGACGCTTGGTTCTGGTACCGCGGAATGCCGTCTTGGCTGCCGGTCAGCAAGTTTGTGCCGCCGTCCGCAGGGGCACTTCTAACGCCGCAAGCGTCCATCCAGATGGTCACTAGCGACGAAGTACCCGGGTTTAAATCCCATGAGGCGGTGGGAATCGTAGGGGCTGAACACGCGGCCGGAGTGGGACTCATCTCGGAGCTGTATGCAGCGGTTACTGACGCCGTGGGCGGACGGAGCGACCGCATCCAGGCGATAATGAACTCGGCCCGGCACGCCGTGACCGCCGAACTCCAAGAGCAGGCGGCGTTGTGCGGCGCGGACGCCGTCATTGGCATCAGCTTCGGCTACACGCAGTTCAGTGGGCAGAGCAAGTCCATGCTTCTCGTGTCCGCCAGTGGGACCGCGGTGACGCTCCTGTTCGAGCCGCCTGGCTTCGAAGGCTAGGCTTGGACTCAATCGTCCTCCGGCGCTGGGAAGCATCAGCTCCTGGAACACAACGCCGCTCACCTTGCCGCGCTTAAGTAGCGAGGAGCCCTTGCGGGCGCGGCTCAAGAGCTCGTACTTGCGGCGGGTTACGCGGTACTCTCTGCCGCCGTCGCGATGCACGACGAGCGCGTCGGAGTCGCTGCAGACTACCTGGGTGGCGACGACCTGGTCGTTGCCGCAACCGTATGGGCAACGGTAGCGTACGCCTCAAGGGCCCGAAAAAGGAACGATCAATCCGCGGATAACTTCCATGGAGATCGTCGGCGGTCTTAGCCTCAACCCGGAACCCAGACTCCGATAGATACGCCGTTATCGCCTCGACTCCCGCGCGAAAGGCTCAGACAACTAGGCCCCGCAGCGGGAAGACGAGCTTCTCCCCTCCCAGATACGTATCTAGTCCGCGTCCAGTCCGACGGTATTACTCACGGCAAAACCGTGCCATGTTATCACAACGGGCGCGAGCGTGGCTCCAATCTGGGTGAGAGCCGCTCACCTACCGTTGTCGCACGTCCGTCGCCATCGCACTCGACCGAATCCACGCAGAAAGCAGGGTACTCGCGACAGCCTTCCACGCAGACTGCACGCACAGAAACTCCCGTGCGGAGCCTGCCCCAGACGGGCCGCGTGTGTCGGCGCCGGGGGTTCGATGGCCTCGGAGAGGGTTTCGCTCGTGCACCGAGGGCACCAAGTTCTGCTGTGAGCAGAATCTCAGTCCAGCCGACGGACCGTTCGCGCGTGCGCCTTCGGCAGCTAGTCTGGGCGCCGAGAATCGCCCCTCGGGGGCGATGGAGGGACAACTACGATGCCGCGATGGAACCCCGCGAGCCGTGCGCTCGCCTGTGCCTTTCTCTTCGTCTGCGTGGGCTGCAGCTCCAGCCCGCGCAAAGGCGCCGTCGGCGAGAGCTGCCGCCGGAGCGCCGACTGCCAAAGCAACCTGATCTGCGTCGACAACGACTGCGAGCTGGCCGACTTCCCCGTGGCCGCGGCGGGCGGGGTCTGCGAGCTCATCGAATGCGAGGTCACGGACGACTGCTGCGACGAACCCCCGCCCTTTTGCGCCGGCCTCGAGGAAGACTGCATGGCGGGCGACACCTTCGCCTGCGAGCAGTTCGAGGCGTCCTGCGTCTGCCGCGAGGCGTGCATCGAGCGCACGTGTCGCTTCACCTGCATGGACGACGACGATTGCTTCGCCGGCGCCCCCACGTGCGTGTCCGGCACCTGCGTGCAGTGCGTGACCGACGCCGACTGCGAGGTCGAGGGCGCCATGGACCGCGTGTGCCTCGAGGGCCGCTGCTTCGTGGGCTGCGCCTCGGACGCCGATTGCGGCGTCTTCCAGGAGTGCCGGCCGGACGGCGAGTGCGTGACCGTGGGCTGCGCCAACGACCGGGAGTGCATCGAGTTCCGCCAGAACGAGCGCGCACAGTGCGCCAGCGACGGGACGTGCTTCGTGCCCTGCGACACGGACCGCGACTGCAACGGGGTCGGCTCGAGGTTCCCGGAAATCTGCGAAGGCCGGGAGTGCGTAGCCCGCGGCTGCGAGACGGACACCGAGTGCCGCCTTCGCCTGGACATCGGCATCGGCGACGACTTCCAAGCCGTGTGCTCGATGCCGGAGTGAGCGCGCCGCGCCGCTGACGAAACGCCCACCTCGCCCTTGGCGGGGTGGGCGTTTCCCTTCGCCGACGTGAGCCGCGGGTCAGTCGTCCTCCGGTGCCGGGAAGCCCGGCAGCGTCGGCTCCTGGTAGACGACGCCGCTCACCTTGCCGCGCTTGAAGAGGGAGAAGCCCTTGCCGGCGCGGCTCACGAGCTCGTACTTGCGGCGGGTCACGCGGTATTCGCTGCCGCCGTCGCGCTGCACGATGAGCGCGTCGGAGTCGCTGCCGAGCACCTGGGCCGCGACGACCTGGTCGTTGCCCTGGAGCTTGATGAGGTAGACGCCCTTGCCCGCGCCGCTCAGGAGCGAGACCTCGTCGGCGTCGCAGAGCAGGGCGCGGCCTTCGTAGGTGGCGCAGGCGATGGCGTCGCCCTCCTCGACGGGCGCGACGTACACCACCTCGTCGCCCTTCGGCGGCCGGGCGTATTTGCGGCCGCTCCGGGTGGAGGGGTCGCGGTGCGAGCGGAGCGAGAAGCGGAGCGCGAAGCCGCGGCGCGTGACGGCGATGGCCAAGGGCGCTTCCGGCTCGGCGGCGTCGTCGCTCGGCGGCGGCACGTCGCGGAAGCGCGGGTCCAGGCCAACCATGGCCACGATGCGCTCGCCGTCGCTCAGCTTGAAGAGCGACTGCACCGGCGCGCCGTAGCCGGTGGTCGGCGGAATATCGACGACGCGGGTCACGTAACAGGCGCCCGCGGAGCTGAAGAGCGCGACGGTCGAGCGCGTCGAGCCGGCGACGACCTCGAGCACCTGGTCACCGTCGCGGACGCGGGTGGTGGAGACGTCCTTCACGCGCTGCTGGCGCTTGATCCAGCCCTGCTGCGTGAGGACGACCATGACGTCCTCGTCGACGATGAAGGCCTCGGCATCGAACTCCGGCTCGTCCATGTCCTTGACGATGACCGTCTGCCGCTCGGCGCCGTGCTCCTTGGCGATGGCCTCGAGCTCGCCCTTGATGATGGTCCAGCGCGCCTTGGGGCTCTTCAGCAGCTTTTCGATGCGCTTGGCCTCGGCCTGCTTCTCTTTCAGCTCCTCGCGGAGCTCCAGGATGGAGAGCTTGGCGAGCCGGTGGAGGCGGAGGTCGAGAATGGCGTCGGTCTGCAGCTCATCGAGGCCAAAGCGCGACCTGAGCTTGGCGCGCGCGTCGCTCCGGTCGTCCGAGCGGCGAATGATGCGGATGGTCTCGTCGAGCGCATCGAAGATGGTGATGAGCCCCTTCAGCAGGTGAATGCGCTCGCGGAGCTTCCGCAGCTGGAACTCGAGGCGCTTGACCACGACCTCCATGCGGAAATCGAGGAAATGCTGGAGCATCTCCTTGAGGTCGAGGCGCCGGGGCGCGGCCACGTCGGCCTTGGCCGTGGGCACGAGGCAGGTGAGGTCGACGCTCACCGTGGTCTGCAGCGGCGTGTGCTTGAAGAGGTAGGCCATGACCAGCTGCGGGTCGGCGCCCTTCTTGATTTCGCAGACGATGCGCGTGTCGTCGGTGGACTCGTCGCGCACATCGAGGAGCGGCGGGAGCTTCCGCTTGATGATGACTTCGGCGATCTTCTCGACGGCGGTGCCGCGTTTGACGTCGTAGGGAATGGAGTCGATGACGAGCAGCGGATTGCCCTTGGCACCGCGCCCGCTGCGCTCTTCGACCCGGAAGGTGCCGCGCAGCTTCAGCGTGCCGCGGCCTTCGGTGTAGACCTGCTCGATCTCGGCCTTGTCGCTGATGAGCTGCCCGCCGGTCGGAAAGTCGGGTCCCTTGATGGTGCGGAGCAGCTGCTTGACGGAGAGCTCGGGGTCGTCGACGAGGCGCACGGCGGCGCGCACCACCTCGCCGAGGCAGTGCGGCGGGATGGACGTGGCCATGCCGACGGCGATCCCCTGCACCCCATTGACCAGCAGGTTCGGGTATCGCGCCGGCAACACCACGGGCTCGAAGCGCGTGCCGTCGTAGTTGGGCCGGAAGGTGACGGTCTGCTGGTCGAGCTCGCCGAGCAGCTCCCCGGCGACGCGCTGCAGCCGCGCTTCCGTGTAGCGCATGGCGGCGGGCGAGTCGCCGTCCGGCGACCCGAAGTTGCCCCGCCCGTCCACCAGCGGCAGCCGCATGGTGAAGCTCTGCGCCTGCCGCACGAGCGCGTCGTAGATGGCGGTATCGCCGTGCGGATGGAACTTGCCCATCACGTCCCCGACGATGGCGGCGGACTTGCGGTGCTTCACGTCGTGCCGCAGCCGCAGCTCGTTCCACATGGTGTAGAGAATCCGCCGCTGCACGGGCTTGAGCCCATCCCGCACGTCGGGCAGCGCCCGGCTCGAAATGACGCTGAGCGCGTAGTTCAGGTACCGACGCTGCAGCTCATCGGCGAGCGAGGCGTCCTCGAAGGCCTCGGAAAAGAGGGAGCCGGTGGTGTCGGGGGCGCGTTTGCGGGGGGTGGCCACGGGGGATGGCTACCAGGGGCGGGTGACGCGGGGCTAGGCACCTTTCCTCGAGGCGCGCCGGTAGCCGGGCGGCGGCACCCACCCCGCAAGCGGTTCTTCCACAGAAACCCGGAGCGCAGTTCGGGGTGGGGGTACTAGGGTAGGCGGGACGCATGGCCATTCGACTCCTCATCCCGGTCATGGCCGTGGCGGCCTTCTATGCGTACTCGCTCTTCGGGTTCGCCGGGACCGCCGCGCTGCTCGCGGGCTACGGGCTCCTCGGGGTGGTTTCGCGGCGACGGATGCAGCATGCGGAGCAGGCCATCGTCGCGCGCCTCGAGCGCCTGAGCGACGCGGAGCTTCGGGCCATGCTGCCGCAGCTCGAGGCGAAGGACCGCGTCGAAGTAGAGCGTGTGCTTCGTCGCCTCGGCCGCCTTTCGAGCGACCCGCCGCATGCGCACCCGTAGCCGTGGCGCCATCGCGCTAGCGCTGCTCTCCCTGGCTTCGTGCAGCCGAGAACGGGCCCCGACGCGGAGCCCTACGCCCACCGCCGCGGACACGACCCGCGAAGCCCGGCTGCCGCACTTCGACGTCTCAGGCGTGCGCCTCACCATCGTCGAGCAAGCGCTCGAACCCCGGCTCCCGCTCCCCCCGGGGGCCCTCGCCGCCTTCAACGGCGGCTTCTTCGACGAGGGCGGCCGCGCCGAGGGCTATGCCGTGAGCGAAGGCCGCCTCCTCGCACCCTACGACCGCTCCCTCGGCGGCGGCGTGCTCGTCGTGGGCGACGGCCGCGCCATCCTGCACGACGGGGAGACCTTCGCGCCGCCGGCCCCGCCGCCGGACTTCGCCGTGCAGGCCCGCCCGCGCCTCGTCGTCGATGGCGCCGTCAACATCCGGAGCGAGACCGGGCGCCGCGCGGCGCGCACGGCGCTTTGCCTCCGAGACGAAGGGCGCTCGCTCGAAGTCGTCGTGCGCCCGGCACCACCGCAGGCCGGGCCCACCTTGCTCGAGCTCGCGCGTGAGCTCGCCGCCGCCGGGTGCGAGGACGCGCTGAACCTCGACGGTGGACCCAGCACCGGGCTCGTCACGCCCACGGAACGTCACCTGCCTCGCGGGCCCATCCGCCACGTGCTGGTGGTCGCGCCTCGAAGCGCGACGCCACCCCGAACGCCGCGACCGCGGTAGCCTCGCGATTCCGGCGGCCCCTTGTCCCCGCTGGCAGGAGCCCGGTCATGGCCACGTTCATTGTCAGCAACCGCCCCGTCGAGACGCTCAAGCGCGGCAAGGAGGTCTTCAAGGGCGGCGGGTCCGAGCACGCGCGCGAGAGCTTCCGCGTCGCGCGCTACCTCTCGAAGGACGACGTGACGATCCTGCCGGACCTGCACGGCCAGTCCTACGACCGCTTCGGCCCGAAGGGCGAAGGCCAAGCGCTGCACGGCACCGAGCAGCTCCTCCAGCTGCTCGCCACCAACGACCCCGACGGGCCGCCGCATCGCGTGGCCCTGGTGCTGCACGGGTTCAACTACACGCTCAAAGACAGCCTCACCCACATCGAGCAGCTCCAGAAGCGCTACCGCTTTGGCGAGGCTGGCGGGCCCTTTCCGCATCTCATCTACTTCAGCTGGCCCTCGGGGGCGTCGCAGAAGATCGCGCAGTACAAGCTCGGCCGCAGGCGCACCGTGCCCACGGCCCAGATGCTCGCGCGCTTCTTCAAGAAGCTCGAGTGGGGCGCCGAAGACCTCGCTGCGCGCGGGGGCTTTTTGCCGCTGCGGCGTCGCTTCGACGTCTTCGCCCACTCCCTCGCCAACGAGGTACTCGCCCAGGCCGCGGCGGAGCTGGCCGAGGGCCCGCAGCTCTTCCGGAACCTCTTCCTCTTGAACTCCGACGTCGAAGACCGCGTCCTCGAACCCCGCGGCCGGCTCCGCGCGCTCGCCCAGCGCTCCCACCGCGTCCACGTCTACACGCACTACTACGACCAGGCGCTCGAAGCGTCGTCGTACCTGAACCGCGACCGCACGCCGCTGGGCCTCGGCGGTCCCCATCGCCTGGAGCGCACGCCCAGCAACGTCTTCCACATCGACACGACGTTCACGGCCGCGAGCACCAAGCGCGAGCGCGCCCGGAACCACTGGGGCTACCTGCACCGGCCCAAGGTCATCCAGGACATCCGCCACGTGCTCGCGCTGAAGCGCCCGGAAGCCATCCCCGAGCGCACGCCCGACGGGCCGCGCCGCTACCGGCTCGGCTAACGCTCGTGCCACGCTGGCCTCCGGCGAGGTCCCCCTCCGGAGAGCCAGCGTGGTCAGCGCGCGGCTCTAGCGAGCGGTGTAGCCGCCGTCAACGACGAGCTCCGAGCCGTTGACGAAGTCGGACTCGTCGCTGGCCAAAAAGACCATCGCGTTGGCGATGTCCTTCGGCTCACCGAGGCGCTTCGACGGGTGCTGGGCGGTCCAGAACTCCTCCGACGCCGCGTAGCTTTCCGCCGCGCCGAGGTCGACGGTGCGCTGGAGCAAGCGGTTGCCCATCGCGGTCCGAATCACGCCCGGATGAATCGAGTTCACGCGAATGGGGAAGCCCATGCCGCTCGCTTCGAGGGCCGCCGCCTTGCTGAGAAGGCGAACGCCTCCCTTGCTCATGCAGTACGCGCCGAGGCCACTGAAGCCCCGCAGGCCGGCGATGGACGAGATGTTGATGATGGAACCTCCGGACTCCTTCATCTCATCGAAGCCGAAGCGGATGCCGTAGAAGACGCCCCACTCGTTGATCGACGAGAGGCGCTTCAGGTCCTCCGTGGTCGTCTCCTGAATGGGCTTCACGATCTCGATGCCCGCGTTGTTCACGATGCAAGTGACCTTGCCGAACTTGGACCGGACCAGCTCCATGGTGCTCGTCCACTCGTCTTCGTTGGCCGTGTCCTGCCGTGCGCCCACGGCCTTGCCGCCGGCCTCGACGATCTGCGCCGCGACCTTCAGCGCACCGTCCTCGTTCACGTCCGTGACGACCACCGCGGCGCCTTCCGCGGCCATCGCGTGGGCCCCGGCCTCGCCCAGGCCAGCCGCCCCGCCCGTCATCAAGACCACCTTGTTGTCCAAACGTCCCATCCCACTCTCCTTCCGAACGGCCTGCGCCGCTCTCTGAGAGGCCATCGCCTAGGGACGCGCTCCGCGATCCCCGGTGCACGACGACCTCCTCTTCACCACAGGCGCGCCGGGGAACCGGCGGCCTAGAACACGAGCGCACAGCGAACTTCGATGCTGTGCCGTTCCGGGGCGTCCGGCGGCGTGGCCGGATCCTCGAAGGCACTGTGGAAGTTCATCGTGCAGAGCTCTTCGCCCTCGTCCGAGCGTTCCCCCGCCGAGACCGAAAAGGCGCCCGCCGAGTCCCATTGCTTGATGAGCACGGCCTCCTCCCGGCGCAGCTCGGAGTAGTAGAACCACCGGTGCCGGTCGGAGTGATGCGCAAAGTAGTTCTCGCCGACGCGGTCCGCGTAGTGGATCTCGAACACCACGAGCTCCTCCGGCGAGACCGTCTGCGCATCGACGAAGCCGAGGGGGTCGCGCTGCACCGGTTCCTCCGCGAGGTTGCGCCACACGTTGACGAAGGCGAAGCGCCCGCCCTCGAGCGCCGAGGCCACCAGGTCCGCGGAGATCAACGACTCTCCCTCCGCTAGAAAGGGCCGCATGGTGTCGTTGATCCGCGGCGGCCGAGCCAGGTCTTTCAGGCGCTGAGGGCCGCTCGTCAGCGTGTAGTCCCCGTGAACGACCCGGATGGGTCCCTGAACCTGCTGTCCGCCGCGAATCGTCGTCTGCTTCCGCTGCGCCGCGGCCCAGCGAACGTTGTGATCGAAGGCGAAGACGTGGCCCGCGCCCGTCGCCGTCTTCAAGAGCTCCACGCAGGCCGGGTAGTAGCGACGCACGATGTCGCCGTGGTCGAGAAAGTCGAGGTCCGGCGGCAGCGGATGATCCAAGCGGTCGAAGCCGTTCCGGGCCAGCGTCGCTCGCGCGTCGCCGACCAGGCTCCGGGCGTCGGCCACGCGCATCTCGTGCGCGTCGGCGATGTAGCCCTGGAGCTCGGAGTCGTTGCCGTCCGGCGCGCGCGTGAGCGAGACGCGGCCATTGCGAAAGAGCGAATGGGGGACCGAGCGGTCGATATAGTTGAAGACCGGCTCGGTGATCGGCCCGGTCCGCTTTTGATCCCAGCTCATCTCCGCCATGGCGACCTCAGGCCGCCCCGCGCTCGGTGGTGAAGCCCTTGCCCACCCAGGTCCTGTCCCAGGAGGGGAGCTTCTCGATGCCCTCGAACATCCATCGCCGGATGGCCGGGTAGCGCTCGAGCGGGAGCTTCATCCACCCGTGCAGGTGCATGGGCGCCGCAAGGGCAATGTCGGCGATGGTCGGCGCGTCCGTGCCGATCACCCACTGGTGCTTGGCGAGGCGCTCCTCGAGGACCGGCGCGACCTTGTGAAAGGTCGCCTCCTGGGTCTCGACGGCCGCCGGGTCCGTCTCGGCGCCGAGCAGCGGCTTCACGCAATTCTCGACGAGCAGGGCGTAGTTGGCCGGGAACCAGCTCGAGCTCTCCCACAACAGCCCGCGATGGAGGTCGGCCCGCTGGGCCAGGCCCGTCGGATAGGCCACCGTGTCGCCCACCTTCTCGGCGGCATAGGCCAGGATGGCGTTCGACTCCCACAGCACCAAGTCTCCGTCTTCGAGGGCCGGAAGACTCGCGTTCGGGTTGATGGCCACGTACCGCTCGCCCTTCTGCTCTCCCTTGAAATAGTCGATGTGCTCCCGCTCGAAGGGCACGTTCATCAGGTCGAAGCCGGCAAGGACCTTGCGGCAGTTGACGGTGATCGGGTCGGCGAAGAGCTTCATTTCGAGTCGTCCTTTCTATGGAGATCGAGTCTGCCTGGGGCGCCTCGGTGGAACAGGTCCCATCGTCCGTGAACGGAGGCTGTAGCGTCCGGCGGAGAGCGCCGCGGCGTGGGGGCCAGCATGCTTCGAAGCCCTGGTTTCCCGAGGAATTGACGCAGCGCGCCAACACCTCGGCGTGGTGAAATCGTCCGAGAAGCCGTTCCATTCGTCCTCAGCCTCCTTGACGGAGGAGGCGGTCTCGGCAGACTGAAACGGTGCCGAGGATGCCGCCGAAAGACCAAGTGGAGGTGAGCGCGTCCGACGTACTCTCGACGGTCTTCGAAGCGGCGAAGATTCGGGCGACGACTTCGGCCGTCCAGCGGCTGCAGGCCGGGACGAAGCGGCGCTTCGAGGGCGCCCTCGTGCACCAGCATCGCGTCGTCTCCGGCGCGTGCGAGCTCCGGGTCGAGGACAGCGACGAGGTCCTGGCGCTCGAGGAGGGCGACTTCGTGCTCCTGACCCGCAGCCAGAACCACGCGATCGACGGAGGCGGCACCGGCGACGCCACGCTCGTCAGCGGCACGCTCGCCCGCAGCGGCGAAGCGGCGGAACTGCTCTTCGGCCTCCTGCCGCCGGTGCTCCATGTACGCGGGACCGCGGCCCGGCCGGGCCGCTGGGTGGACGACGCCTTGACCCTCGCCGACCACGGCGCCTCGCCGATGGCCCGGGAGGCCATGTGGGCGCGCTTCGCCGAGCTCCTCTTTCTCGTGGGCGCGCGGCGCGTCCTCGCCGAGCTACGTGCCCCGGAGCTCTGGGCGAGCCCGGCCTTTCTCCACCCGCACGTGGGCCGCTCCATGCGGGCGCTCCATCTCCAGCCGACGCGCAAGTGGACCGTGGGCGAGCTGGCCCGGGTGGCCGGCATGTCGCGCTCCACCTTCGCGGAGGCCTTCCGCCGCCTCGTGGGCGAGCCGCCCGTCGCCTACCTGACGCGGCTCCGGGTTCAGCGCGCCGCGGGTCTGCTTCGCGCAGGCGGGTCCATCACGGAGGTGGCGACGCAGGCCGGCTACGCGACCAACGGGGCCTTCAGTAAGGCCTTCAAGCGCGCGCTCGGCGTCTCCCCCGGCGCGTACCGCCGGGCCACGGCCGCGGCCCGGATGCGGACCACCGGGGTCGCCGCGGGCACGGCGGCGCCGGAGCTTCGCCAGGTGCCCCGCGAGGCCGCGAGCCTCCAGGCGCAGCTCGCGCGCATCGCTCACGACCTGGAGCATCTGATGCCGCGGGCACTCTGCGCGATCATGCGCTTCGACTGGCGCGACGCGGCGCTGCGCCACGGGGCGGCGCCGAGCCTGCCGGCGCTCTATTGCCGGGCCATCGACGGGGTGAAGGTGGGGCCCTCCGCCGGCAGCTGCGGCACGGCGGTCTACCGGCGCGCCCCGGTGGTCGTGCGCGACACGAGCGAGAGCGCGCTCTGGGCCGACTACCGCTACCTCGCCCAGCGCTTCCACCTCCGCTCCTGCTGGTCGAAGCCCATCTTCGGCGCGCGCGGCGAGGTGCTCGGCACCTTCGCCATCTACCACCGCGACCGGCACGAGCCGAACGAGGTCGAGCTCGCGCTCACGGACCACCTCATCGAGCGGGTGCGGCCGATGCTCCAAGCGTGAGAAGTACGAGGCGAGCTCACTCGTAGGCGAACACCGGGAAGTCGCTGCTCACGGCGCCGCGGTCGACCACCAGGTGCTGGAAGGCGCCGGCCAGGTTCACGTCGCGCACGTGCGTGCCGAACTGGTTGAACATGTAGTGGGCGAGCTCGCCGGCCGTGAGCACGCTGTCGCGCGGGGCCGCGTCGGCTTCGCCGCTCATGCCCACGCGCAGGAAGTGGCTCAAGAAGCCCCCGGCCTGGAACTGCGAAGCCACCGAGCTCAGCACGTCCTCTTCCGAGCTGAAGAGGCCGATGCGGCCCGGGCGCGTGATCACGTCCTTGGCGAAGCCGCCGCTGAAGCAGGCGTCGAGCGCCAGCACCGAGAGCCGGCCGTTCAGGCCGTCGAAGAGCCGGCCCATCTCGTCGTCGAGCAGCGTGCCGTCGTAGAGCACGAGCGTCTCGTCCTGGCCGTCGATCTCCAGCGCCTGCTGCGAGCCGCGCTCGCGGCCGCCGTGCCCCGAGTAGAAGAACACGAAGGTGTCGCGCGGACCGAGGCGCGCGGCCACCTGCTGGAAGGCCTGGCGCACGTTGGCCGTCGTCGCCTGCGCGTCCGTGAGCACCACCTGGTTCGGCTGGCCCATGAGGCCGCGCTCGCGGAGCGTCTCGGCCAGCTTGATGGCGTCGTTGGCGCACTCGGGCAGGTCGCTCCCCATGCCCGGGTAGTCGCTGATGCCCACGAAGATGCCGTAGCTCTGGCTGCCCGCCGGGATGAGCGGCGTGCCGCCCACGGGGCTCGGTCCGGGCAGCGTGCCGCCGGGTCCAGCCAGCAGCCGGTAGGCCCCAGTCTCGCCGTCGCCGTAGCTCGTGACCGTGACGCGGTACACGCCGGCCTCCGCCGCCGGGATGTCCACGCCCGAGTCGTAGGTGCCGCTCGCGAGGTCGTCGTTCTCGAAGTGCCGGCCGCTCGGCGACTCCACGAGCAGGTACGTGTCGAAGGCGTCGCTCGTAAGGCGAATGGAGGCCGGGTCCCCGGGCTCGAGGCTCAGCTCGTGCTGGTCCGAGAAGTGCCCGTTCGCGAGGCGCGGGTCCGACGCGGCCAGCGTGCCCTCGATGGTCTGGATGCCGCTCGGGGCTGCGGGCGACGCGGCCGGCGCCGGCTGCGCGCCTCCGGTCACCGCCCCGCCGCCGCGCGTCAGCAGCTCGTAGCCGCCCGGGTCCCCCGGCGAGTAGCTCGAGACGATGAGCCGGTAGGTCCCGGCCTCGGCCAAGAAATCGAGCGCCGAGTTCAGGTCGCCGGGGTGCGCGTCGTCGTTTTCGAGCGTCTCGCCGCTCGGCGTGCGCACGTAAAGCACCGGGTCGAAGTCGCCGCTCCGCGCCTCCACGTGCACGCGCGACCCCGGCACGAATTGGCGCTCCACGCCG
>JBCCAW010000717.1:0-2671 GCA_039814655.1 Myxococcota bacterium
CGGCACCGTGGGCGCCTTCGGCTGCTTCAGCTTCTTCCCCAGCAAGACCCTCGGCGGCTTCGGCGACGGCGGCCTCGTCGCGACGCGCGACGCCGAGCTCGCAGACCGAGCCCGCTTGCTCCGCGCGCATGGAGCGCGGCCCAAGTACACGCACCATCTCGTCGGCGGGAACTTCCGCCTCGATGCGCTCCAGGCCGCGCTCCTGCGCGTGAAGCTCCCGCAGCTCGAGGCGTGGATGCGCGGCCGGCAGGAGAACGCCGTGGCCTACGACGCCGCCTTCGAAGGCACGCCCGTCGTGACCCCTCCGCGCGTGCACACGTCCCACGCCTACCACCAGTACGTAGTCCGCGCGCCGCGTCGCGATGCGCTCCGCGCGGCGCTCGCGGAGGCCGGCATTGGCACCGGCGTCTACTATCCCAGCCCGCTCCCGCTCCAGCCCTGCTTCGCGGACCTGGGCCACGGGCCCGGCGACTTTCCGGAGGCGGAGCGCGCCTGCGCCGAGGTGCTCGCGCTCCCGATCTTCCCGGAGCTCGGGGCCGCGCGGCGGCAGTGTGTGATCGACGCCATACGCGCGTTCTACGAGTGAGGGCCCGCTGAAGTAGGCTCGGACCCAAGGCCTCCCGCAGCGGCGGGGTCGGAGGACCGCATGCGCGCCATTCTCGCTATCCTCGCAGCCTCCATGGGCGTCGGCTGCGCCGCCGGCTACGCCAACGAGGCACCGAGCACGACGGCCCTCGAGCGCGCGCGTTCGAGGCGGCTGCAGCAGGAGCAGCAGCTCACGGCGCAGGCCACCCAGGACGCCACGGGTCTCGGCGTGCGTTCCACAGCGGAGAGCCCCGCGACCGAGGCGCCAAGGGCCTACGAGTTCGAGGACGAGCCGGTGAACCAGCCCATGAGCATGGAGGAGAGCGTCGTGACCGTGGGGGCCCAATCCTCCCGGCGCGCGCG
Source organism: Myxococcota bacterium (assembly GCA_039814655.1). GTDB lineage: Bacteria > Myxococcota_A > Polyangia > Polyangiales > Houyiibacteriaceae > CALCTH01. The sequence continues at coordinate 949 of JBCCAW010000717.1, forward strand.
ACGACGGGCGGCACGGCAATCGTCCGGCGCGAGCCCGCCCGCGGCCCCCGCAGCGCCGCCCTCGCCGGAAGACCAGCTGAACGCGCGCGCCGCCGGCGACGCCCGGCTGGCGCAAAACGCCAGCGCCTCGGACACGGCGACGGACGCCGTGGACACCTCCGGCCCGCTCCTCGTCTACACGGCCGTGCTGGGTCTGGCGGCCTACCGCGTGCAGGACAAGATCGACCGCGTGGAGGCCATCGCCCAGGAGCGGCGCGGCTTTCTCGCCTCGCGCACCATGGACCGCATCGTCATTCGCGTTCCGGCCGCGCAGTTCGAGGCGGCGCTGGCCGAGGTTCAGGAGCTCGGCGACGTGGTGACGCGCCAGGTCGACGTGCAGGACGTAGGGGAGGAGTTTCGCGACGTGGAGACGCGCATCCGGACCCTCGAGCAAATGCAGGAACGCCTCGCGGAGCTGCTCGCCGCCGCCGACGACGTGCAGGCCGCGCTCGCCGTGGAGCAGCAGCTCGAACGCATCACGCTCCAGCTCGAGACGCTCAAGGGACGGCTCCGCTTCCTCTCGGATCAGGTCGCCTTCTCGACCATCAGCGTGCGCTTCGCCGAACGCGCGCCGCAGACGGAGCCGAGCTTCGAGCTGCCCTTCCCCTGGCTTCGGCAGCTGGGTCTCGACCCCCTGATGAGGCTCTGACATGCGCGCGCTTCTGCTCCTCTCCCTGCTCAGCGCCTGCGCCCCGGCCTTCACGCTCCCGCTCCCGGAGCGCTTCGTCGCCCTGGAAGACCAGGACGACAACCAGCCTTCCTACCGGCTCCGGGCCACCACGCCCGACGGCGTCGTGCTCGCGGTGCGGACCCTCGACAACGACGTCGAAGGCAGCGCGGCCTTTTGGACCGAGGCCGTGACCCGGCGCGTCCGCGACCAGCTCGGCTACGTGCTGCTGGAAGAGGAAGCGCTCACGGCCACGAGCGGCCAGCCGGGCACGCTGCTCCGCTTCGGCCGGGACCTCGAAGGCCACGGCTACCGCTACCTCCTCGCGCTCTTCGTCACCGAAGACACGCTCTACCTCGTCGAGGCCGGCGGCCGCGAGGAGGCCTACGCAGCGCAGGAAGAAGCGCTCGAACAGGCGGTCCGCGCTTTCCGTCTATAGCGCCGCAGCAGCATCCGCGGCGCCGGTGTTCACCGCCTGACGTAGCGTCGCGAGGGAGAGATCGATGTCGCCGCAGGGAGGGTCGTAGCGGAACCCCGCGTGTGTGAGGAGCAGGCGCGCCTCGACCTCGAAGCCTCCGCCCGGAACCTCTCGCTGGAGTGCCCCGCCGAGGCCCTCGCCCTGGTCGTCGTAGAAGCTACCGAGCGGCTCTCCCACCAGCGCGCCGCGCCCCGAGCGAAGGTCGAACACGAAGAGCACAGCAGCCGCCTCGAAGTCGGCGCGCTCGTCGGCGACCAGCGACACCGCGAGGAGGTCGTCGGCGAAGCCATGAAAGGCGAGGTTGCCGCGGTAGGCGCCCGCGAGGCCGTTCAACAGGATCCTCTGCGCGCCACTGCGTCGGTCTCGGACGGCGAGCCACTGGCCCCCATAGCGGTGCGGATTCGTGGCCAGAATCACCCACCGCTCCGTGCGCAGCCACGGGAAGAAGGTGTGACCCGTGTAGAGCGCGTCATAGCCCGGACACCCGAAGCGCAGGCGGCGATGCTCCCCGACTCGCTCGCGGCCGTCTTCGACGCGAC
>JBCCAW010000023.1:0-21676 GCA_039814655.1 Myxococcota bacterium
CACGGCGTAGAGGTTGTCCGCCCGGTCGCGCTCGAGGCGAAGGTCCACGGCGGGCTCCGTCTCCAGCGAGAGCACGCGGGCCTCCGCGGCCACGGCGGGAAAGGGCACGCGGTCGCCGCGCCGGAAATCGAGCACCACGTTGCCCCAAAAGCGGTCCCGCGGCCGTCCATCCGGCGAGGCCCGCTCGCCCACGGGCTCGGGCACCCCTTCCGGGTCCGCGATGCCGAGCACGGGCACGCCGGCGCCATCGCGCACCACCGCATCGAGGCCCGTCACGCGCTTGAAGGGCGCCACCGTGGGCGTGAAGACGGCGTAGTAGCCGAGGGTCTCTTCGAGGCTCGTGTTCCGGTCCGGGCGGAAGGTCGGCGAGCGGCGCCCGTGCGTCTCGCGCCCCTGGCCCGTGCCCGGGAGCGCGCTCATGGCCGCCTCGTCCGGTCGGCGCTCGCCGCCGGCGGGCCGCGAGAGCACCTCGCCGTCGTACACGATGGCCTCCGGGGAGCCTCCCGGTCCTTCGCCGCCCTGCACGACGCTCGAGAGCTCGTCCTCGTCCGGGTCCGGGACGAACTCGTGGAGCACCCGTTCCGGGTCCGCGCGCACGACCGCCGCGACGCTGAGCAACCCCAAGGCGAGGAGGCCCCGCTTAGAGCGGCGCGCGCGGAAGGCCTCGACGGCCCCGGGCGGAGGCCTCAAGGTCTCCCCGTGGGTCCGCTCGAGATCATCCTCGCCATCGTCGGGATTTCCATCCTGGTCATCGTGCATGAGAGCGGCCACTACCTGGTCGCCCGCGCCTTCGGCATGCGTGTGCTGACCTACAGCATTGGCTTCGGGCCGACGATCTTCAAATACCAGCCGAAGGACAGCCCCACGGTCTTCAAGGTCGCGGCGATCCCTTTCCTGGCCTACGTGCAGATCGCGGGCATGAACCCGCAGGAAGACGTCGACGAGGACGACCCGGAGATCTTCCCGAACAAGAGCCTCTTTGCCCGGGCCATGACCATCGTGGCGGGACCGGCGGCCAACTACCTGGCGGCCGTGGTCATCGCGTTCTTCATCGGTCTCGTGGGCTGGCCGAGCTGGGTGGAGACCATTCTCGCCGAGCCCGTGGTCGCCCACGAAGTCCAGGAAGACGGCGCGGCCTACGCGGGTGGCCTGCGCGCCGGCGACGCCATCGTGAGCGTCGGCGGCGACGAGGTGTCGACCTTCGCGACGCTCATCGAGGCGACGCAATCCCGGGCCAACGAGGCGACGGAGTACGTCGTGCTGCGCGACAGCGAGCGCCTCAGCCTCACGGTGACGCCCACGGAGCGCCTCAACGCCGAGGGCCAGCGCATCGTCTTCAACGGCACCGGGGAGCCCGTGGGCTTCATCGGTGTGGCGGCGCCACCGCCCGCGCCCTACGCGCTCGACAAGGCGCTGGCGACGGCCTTCGCCTACCCGATCAAGCTCACGGCGCTCCAGCTCTCGGGCATGGCCGACATGGTCGAGAAGCGGAGCACGGCGGGTCTTGGTGGGCCCGTGGCCATGGGCAAGATGGTGGGCTCGGCGGCGCAGGCCGGGGCCGCGCCCTTCTTCGCCGTGCTCGTGCTGCTGAGCGTGGCCCTCGGCATGTTCAACCTGCTGCCCTTCCCCGCGCTCGACGGCGGGCGGCTCATGTTTCTCATCTTCGAGGCCGTGACCCGCCGGCGACCCAACGAGCAGCTGGAGGCCGCGGTACACACCGTCGGCATCGTCTTCCTGCTCTGCGTCATCGCGCTGGTGACCGTGCGGGACATCTTCGGCGAGGGGCCCGAGGCGCAGGGCGCGCGCCAGCTTCGCGTCGAGGAGAGCGCCGAAGCGGCCGCGGAGGAAGGCGACGCCGGGGACGCGGACGCCCAGCCCGCGGACGTTCAGCCCGCGGACGCCCAGCTCGCCGACGCTGAGCCCGCGGACGTGCAGCCTGCGGACGTCCAGCCGGCGGACCTTGAGCCCAGCGCGGGCACCCCCTCCGAGTAGACGCGTCGGCTGACGAGGCGCGTTCGCCTCCTCGCTGCGTGAACGCAGCCGTTCGGGGGACCGCGGTTGAAGCCGGCGGGCCGCGCGCGCATACCCGGCGCCATGTCCAGCCACGCGCACGCTGCGGCCGCGGGACCCGCCACGGACCGCATCCCCGCCCTCGACCCGGCCACGCAGGAGCCCCTCGGCGACGCGCCGATCATGGGCCCCGAGGAGGTCCGCGCAGCCGTCGAGCGCGCGCGGAGAGCCCAACGCGCCTGGGCGAAGACCTCCTTCCGCGAGCGCCGCGCCGTGCTCCGGACGCTCATGGACCTGACGCTGGAGCGCCACGAAGCGCTCTGCGAGGCGGCCGTGCGCGATTCGGGCAAGACCATGGTCGACGCGGCCCTCGGCGAGGTCTTTCCCGTGCTCGAGAAGCTCCGCTACCTGGTCGCCCACGGCGAGAAGGACCTGCGCCCGGAGATGCGGCGAAGCGGCATCCTGGCGCAGAAGGGCGCGCGCGTGGAGTTTCACCCGCTGGGCGTGGTGGGCGTGATCTGCCCCTGGAACTTCCCCTTTCACAACCTGCTCTGCCCCACGGCGCCGGCGCTCTTTGCCGGCAATGGCGTGGTGGCCAAGGTCAGCGAGCACACGAGCTGGTCGGCGGAGCCCTACCTCCAGCTCCTTCGCGACGCGCTCAGGCGTCATGGCCACGACCCGGAGCTCGTGCAGGTGGTGACCGGCTACGGCGCGACGGGCTCGGCGCTCGTGACGAGCGGCGCGGACAAGATTTTCTTCACGGGCTCACCGCAGAACGGGCGCAAGGTGATGGAGGCCGCGAGCCAGGGGCCCACGGACGTGGTGCTCGAGCTCGGCGGCAAGGACCCGATGATCGTCTGCGACGACGCGGACCTGGACCACGCCGTGGAGCAGGCGATGCTCGGCGTGTTCACGGCCTGCGGACAGATGTGCGTGGGCGTGGAGCGTATCTACGTCTTCGAGGCGGTTTACGACGAGTTCGTGCGCCGGGTGAGCGCGGGCGCGAAGCGCCTCCGCCAGGGCGCGCCGCTCGCGGGCCGCGTCGTCGACTGCGGCGCCATGACCATGCCGCGGCAGCTCGACATCATCGAGGGGCTTCTGGCGGACGCGACGGCCAAGGGCGCGCGCGTGGTCGTGGGCGGCGAGCGGGCGACGGAGCTCGGCCCGCAGTTCTTCCCGCCCACGGTGCTGGTCGACGTCGACCACTCCATGCGCATCGTGCACGAAGAGCAGTTCGGCCCGGTGATGAGCATTCTTCGCGTCCGCGGCGAAGAGGAAGCGCTGCGGCTGGCGAACGACAGCGCCTACGGCCTCGGCTCCAGCGTCTTCACGAGGGACCCGGCGCGGGGCGACCGCATGGCCGCGCAGCTCCGCACGGGCATGACGGTCATCAACGATTACGGCATCGCCTACATGATCCAGTCGCTTCCTTTCGGCGGCGTGGGCATCAGCGGCATCGGCCGCATCAACGGCCGCGAGGGCCTCCGCGCCTGCACGAACACCAAGGCCGTCGTCACGGACCGCGTCTCCATCGGCAAGGGCGTGAGCGTCTACCCGGTGCAGGAGACGACCTACGATCTCGTCCGCGCCATCTGCGGGGTGGTCTACGGCGGCGGCGTGCGGACGCGGGCCAAGCACGCGGTGGACGCGGCGGGCCTCTTCGCCCGCGAGTTCCGCGCGCGCACCCGCGGCTGAGCCCGGCGCGGCGCAGCATCGTCCTCACGCCGGGCTTCCGCCGAGCGCACAGGCTTCCCGGAGACGGCGAGGCCTGCGGGGGCGCCGAGATCAGGGCACCGGTGGCGCGTCCAGGAAGAACTCGATGCGTGGCGGCTCGGCGACGCCGGCTTCGCGCATCTTCGGGCCGAGCTCGTCGAACATGAAGCGCTTGGCGTCCTCCAAACGCTCGACCTGAAGGACCACGGCCACGTCCTTCGGGTCCTTCTCCGAGACCATGACCCAGGCCACGAGGCCGTCCACCGCGCGGCGCTCGGCGTCCGCGTCGTAGATGCGCCGCCAGGCGGCGTAGTCCAGAACCTTGTGACGGATGATCGCAAAGGGCATCGCTGGGGATGCTGCAACGGCGCTGCCCTCATGCCCAGCCCCCGGCTGGCGACGTTCGGGCTCGTGGCCGGCACGCCCGCCGCCTCATGTAACCTCCGCGGGAACGAACCCATGGCGTCCTCCGACAACCACACGGCGGGTCCACGCTCCGCCGAGCAGGACGAGCTGGACGCAGCCGCGCGTCCTGGCGCACCCATTCGCTACGCCATCCGCTACGAGAGCCAGCTGGAAGCGAACGCGGACCCGGAGACGTACTCGCGCTACCTGGACGCACACCACGAGTGGTTTTTGCGTTGCGCCGCGCCCATGGAGGTGCGCGCCCTCGACGGCCACAGCTACGCCATCACCATCGGCCGTTTCGGCGCCTTCGATTACTACGTGGAGCCCAAAATCGGGCTCCGCTTGATGTCGAAGGAAGGCGACGTGTACTGGACGCATTCGGTCCCCGTGCCGGGCTATTCCCACCCGAACTACGACGTGGACTTCCGGTCTTCCATGGAGCTGATCGAGGTGCCGGCGCGCGGCGAAAAGGGGGTGACGACGAAGGTCGAGTGGACGCTGAACCTCGCTGTCGACGTGTGGTTCCCGCGCTTCGTCCGCGTGCTCCCGGAGAAGCTCTTGCAGACCACCGGCGACCGCATGCTGGGCCGCATCGTGCGCCAGGTCTCGAAGCGCTTCACCGAGAAGGTGCAGCGCGACTTTCACGAGGCGCTGGGTCTGCCGCTGGTGGAGCCGCGGGAGCTTGGGGCAGAGGAGGCAGCGCCTTGAGCCGGTGGAGCACTCTTGGCCTGAGCGCCGCGCTCAGCAGGCGCGCCACACGGTAGCGAGCCAGGGCTGCTCGGCCCGGGGAAGGCCCCGGGGGGCGGTAGTAGTGTTCGAGGAGCGAGAAGCCGGCGGCGGTGACGAAGCGGCTCCAGGTCTCGAAGGTGAGGTAGGCGCCGTAGCGGAGGCCCTGCTGGCGCTCGATGTCCGGGCCGCGAGGGTTGCTGCAGAAGAGGACGCCGCCTTTCACCAGCGTGCGGCGAAGCGCGGCGAGCACGCGGGGGAGCGCCTGCGTCGGTACGTGAAAGAGCGTCGCGTTCGCGAAGACGCCGTCGAAGCGCTCCGCCGGTAGGGAGAGCGCGAGAAAGTCCTGGTGCCAGACCTCGCAGCCCGTCGCCTCTCGCGCCATGGCGACGAATGCGGCCGCGCCGTCGAGGCCCACGGGCTCGTGACCGCGGGCGCGAAAGGTCGCGAGGTCCCGGCCGGGTCCGCAGCCAAAGTCGAGCACGCGCTGCGGGGCCGGCCCCGGGAGATGACGGAGCAGGGCCTCCACGTTTTGCGAGACGTCGTGGTCCCAGGTGCCTTCGCGAAAATCCTCGGCGCGCGCCTCGTAGTGCGACACCGTCGACTCGGCGGCGGCGGCCATCTGCTCCGGCGCGAGGGGGACGAGCGGGGAGGGCGCCTCAGGCATCGCGCCGGAGCATAGCGAGTCCCGGCGACCCGCGGCGCGGCCATCGACCGATCATGCCATGGCGAGGGCGCCGATGCCCGCCGGGGTATCCGAGCTATGCGCGGCGCGAGCGCCCTCGTAGCGCGTGTGCGCTCACCACCGCGAGGATCAACGCCGCCGCGACGAGTGCCCCCCACTTGACCGGCGCGGCGCCGTCCCACTGGCGCACGGCGATGGCCACCAGCGCCCACACGGCCACGAGGGCGTGCGCGTGGAGGTGGCGCCGCAAGACCGCCGCCACGTTGTAGGCCGGGCGAGGGCGATCATGGCCAGGGCTCACGGCGCCGAGGTGCCGGACACCAGCCGACCACCACCGCCACGAGCAGGGCGTTGAGTACGGCCGCAGGGCGCGGGCGAAGCATCCGCGCGTCGTGACCCGCGCGTACCGTCCGTCAACGCCCCGCGATGCAGCCGCATCGGCTATGGGGAGGGTGCCGGAGCGCACGATGTTCTTCCGACGCCCAAAGATGTTTCCCGGCGCCGCGGCTTCGCTTTGTGGGCCGCGTCCCCTTGGCGGGGTGGGCTTGCGCCGGTAAGGGGTGCGGCGTGGCTCCGGACGTCATCGTGGTCGGCGCGGGCGTGATGGGTTGCGCCTCCGCGCTCCGGCTTCAGCAGGCCGGCTTCCGCACGCTCGTGCTCGAGCGTTCCGTGCCCGGCGCCGAAGCCTCGAGCGCCGCCGCCGGCATGCTGGCGGCCACCGTCGAGGCCGACCACCCGGCGCTCCGGCCCCACGCGGCGACGGCGCTCGGCCTCGGCCGGCGGAGCCGCGCGCTCCACGTGCCCCTGGCCGAAGAGCTGCGCGCCGAACATGGCGTCGACGTGGGTCGCCGCGATTGCGGCGCGCTCCGCGTGGCCTTCGACGCCGAGGCCGAGGCTGCGCTCGACGCCTGCCTCGACACGCTCGCGGCGCACGCCCCGGACGAAGTGGCCGAGCGCCTCACGGCCGACGAAGCTCGGGCCCTCGAGCCTGCGCTCGCGCCCGAGGTCCGCGGCGCGGTCCACGTGCCCGGCGAAGGCCAGCTCGACCCGCCGGTCCTGCTCCGGGCCCTCGCCCTCGCCGCCGTGCGCGCCGGCGCGACCTTCCGGAGCGGCGCCCTCGTGAGCGAGGTCGTCGTCGAAAACGAACGCTGCCGCGGCGTGCGCCTCGGCGCCGAGCGCTTGGGCGCCGCCCACGTCGTCGTGGCCGCCGGGAGCTGGACGAGCCTCGTGCCCGGCCTGGGCCTCGGCGCCGCGGGCGTGCACCCCGTGCGCGGCCAGGTGCTCCTCACCGAGAGCCGCCCGCCGCTCTTTCGGCGCCTGGTCTTCGGCGCCCATGGCTACGTCTGCACCCGCCCGGACGGCCGCGTGCTCTGCGGCTCCACGGAGGAGCGCGTGGGCTTTCGTCGCGAGGCCACGCTGGGCGGCCTGCGCTCCATCGTCGACCTCGCCACGCGCCTCGCGCCACGCCTCGCGGACGCGCCCGTGCGGGGGCAATGGTCGAGCTTCCGCCCCGGCACCGCCGACGGGCTGCCCCTCGTGGGCCCGGCCGGCCCCGAAGGGCTCTGGCTCGCGAGCGGGCATTTTCGGAACGGCATCCTCTTGAGCGCCGTCACCGCCGAGCTGCTCACCGCGCAGCTCGCCGGCGACGTGCCGCTGGACCTCGCGCGCCTGGCCGCGCCCCTCGACCCGAGGCGCTTCGCATGACCGTCGACTTCCGTGACCCGGCCCCGGAGGAGCGCTTCTTCGAGGCCAACGGCCTTCGGCACCACGCGCTCGTGTGGGGGCCGGCGGAGTCACGCGCCAAGGGACCGACCGTGCTCCTCGCCCACGGCTTTCTCGACCTCGCCTGGAGCTGGGCGCCCTACGCCGTGCGGCTTGCCCGCGCGGGCCTGCGCTGCGTGGCCTGGGATTGGCGCGGCCACGGCGAGACGGACCACGTGGGCTCCGGCGGCTACTATCATTTTCCGGACTCCGTCCGTGATCTGCGCGCGCTCCGGCCCCAGCTCGCCGCGGGCCCGGTGCACCTCGTCGCGCACTCCATGGGCGGCGCGGTGGCCTGCATGTACGCGGGGCTCGCGCCCCCGGACCTCGCGACGGTCACGGTCATCGAAGGCCTCGGCCCCCCGGAGTGGGTGACTCAGCGGGCGCCGGAGAAGGTGGAGCGCTGGCTCGAGACCCTCGACCGGGTGGAGCGGAGGCCCGTCAAACCCATCCCGAGCGTCGAGGACGCGCTCCGGCGCATGCGCGTGCAGAACGCGCGCCTCGACACGGAGCTCGGTCTCTTTTTGGCGGACAAGGCGCTCCGCCCGGTGCCCGGGGGCTTCCTTTGGCGCTTCGATCCGCTGCACCGGACCACCTCGCCGACGCCTTTCCTCAAGGAGGGCTTCGAGGCCTTTTGCGCCCGCATCGAGGTGCCGACGCTGCTCGTGGCCGGCGAAAAGGGCTTCCGGCTGCCCGACGAAGCGGAGCGCATAGCCTGGTTCCGCAACCCGCGCTTCGTCGAGCTCCCGGACGTGGGGCACATGATCCATCAGCTCGCCCCGGACGCGCTCTGGGACGTCACCCGCGCGCACTTCGCCGCGCGCAGCTGATACGCTTGGCGGCGATGCTTGCATGCGATGGCGGCGTGCCCCGCTCGGGGCCCTCACTGGCGATGCTCACCGCCGTGGCCCTCACGGCCGCGTTTCTTCCGGGCCGGGTGATGGCCCAGGACACGGATGCGCCGCCGTCGGCCGATGCGCCGCCGGTGGAGGTCGCGCCCGACGAGGCCGCGCCCGACGAGGCCGCGCCCGTAGAAGGGGATACGGAGGATGCGGTCGCCGGGGAGGCGGCCGACGACGCGCCGGAAGCGCCCGCAGAGCCCGAAGCCACGGCTCCGGCGCCGGGCGAGGCGGCGACCCCGGAAGAGAGCAGCCCCATCGTGGGCCGCCCGGCCCAGCCCTTCCCCGCGGCCCCGGCCACGCCGGACCCCGGGACCCCCGCGCCGACCCGGCCGCCGGGGACCGAAGGCCCGGACATGGGTGACCCTTCGGAGTCCGGGCTCCTCGGCGACGAACAGGCCCTCTTTGAGGAGGAGACCGGCGGCAACGAGCGCCGCTCCCGCGTGGACCCCTACGAAGAGCCCAAACAGAACTACCTCTTCCTCGGCGGCTTCTACCGCGCCAACTGGACGCCCCAGGGCCTGCTCAAGATCTTCGCCGATGAGGCGCCCCGGGCCATCTACAACCCGGCCGTCGGCATCGAGCTCGTCGTGCGCAAGAACGGCTTCGAGGTGATCCCCAGCCTCTGGCTCCAGGGCTTCCGGACCACGGGTCCTTACCGCGAGCGTGGCGACGAGCTGACCGAGACCGAGATCATCGTCAGCGACCTCAACACCTTCATGGGCGGCGTGGGCTTCCTCTGGAGCGTCGAGTTCAACAAGTACCTGAGCTTTCAGTACGGCTTCGACATCGGCGTGGGCGTGACCTACGGCGACCTGAACCGCACCGAGGCCTACCCGACGGATATCGCGCCGGACGCGCCGGAGAGCGAGCGCTCCTGGCGCAACTGGTCCCCTTGCCCGGGGCCCGTCTCCGAGGCCGACCCGCGCCGCGCCTACTGCGGGGACGTCGACGAGACCGAAGGGCGCGAGGTCATTCGCGACCCGGTGACCGGCGACGCGATCTCCAACGCCGACGGGTCCCAGGGCGAGCACTACGGCATCAACGTGCGCCGCTGGTCCGACGGCGGCGGCCTGCCCAACGTGTGGTTTCGCCTCGCGCTCCCGCACCTGGCCCTCCGCTACAAGCCCATCGCCCAGCTCACCCTCCGCGTGGACGCGGGCTTCGACCTCTTCAGCGGGCCTTACGTGGGCTTCGCCGGTCACATCGGCTTCTGAGGCGCTCGGAAGCGCCCTCTGCGCTTGCGGCGAGGCCGGGGGCGCGAAAGGCTCTCGCCATGCGCCCCCACGCCCTCGCCTTCGGTGTCCTCGGAACCGCCGGGGCCCTGGCTCTCTTGCCTTTCTTCGGGCCCGCCCGTGCTCAACCCGGCGATGCGCCGGCCGCGCCGACGACCGCCGCGCCGACGACCGCCGCGCCGGAGACCGAAGCCGAAGGCGACGCGGCAGCGGAACCGGAGCGGAGCCCGGAAGACGTGGCCCGTCGGTCCCGGGCGCTGGCGACGGTGAACGGCGAGCGCATTACCGTCGGCGACGTCGAGGACACGCTCGCGCGGCAAACGCCCTTCCTGCGCGCGCGCTTCGCCCGGCCCGGTCGCCTCGCCGAGATGGTGCGGGACCTGGTCCAGGTGCGCCTCATGGCGGCGGAGGCCGAGCGCCGCGGCTACGGCGACAACCCGCTGGTGGTTCGCCAGACGCGGCAGAACGCCGTGCAGGTGCTCATGCGCACCGAGTTCGACGAGCGCATGCGACCGGAGTCGGTCCCCGACGAGGACGTGCGCGCCTACTTCGACGCGCACCCGGACGAGTTCCGGCGCGAGGCCATGGTGCGCGCCAGCTCGATTTTGGTGGCGACGCGGGAGGAGGCCGAGGCGCTGCTCGCGGAGCTCCGGGAGGCGGACCTGGCGACCTTCCGTCAAACAGCCCGGGATCGGTCCATCGACCCGTACACGAAGCTCCGCGGCGGCGATCTGCGCTTCTTTGCGCGCACGGGGCTGCCGGCCCGCGCCAACCCTGACGACGAACCCGTCGCCGGCCCGCTCGTGGAGGCGGCCTTCGCGCTCGCGGACGGCGGCGAGGTGGGCGACCTGGCGCCGGAGCCCGTGGCCGTGCGCGACGACTTCGCCGTCGTGAAGCTCACCGGCGCGCGACCCGCGGAAGTGACGGACTTCGAGCGCGCCGAGGGCCCCATCCGCATTCGCCTGTGGCGCGAGCGACGGCAGGAGGCCCTCGACATCTTCGTGCGCGACCTTCGTGAGCGCGCGGCGCCGGTGCTCCACCTCGAGCGCATGAACGCCATCGTGCTCGACACGGAAGAGGACCACCCGGGCCTGCCCGCGGACGCCCCGGAGCCGGCGAAGGCGCCGGAGCCGGCGGAGAGCCCTTCGGCGCCGGCGGAGAGCCCTCCGGCGCCGGCCCCGGCCGCCGAATGAGGAGATCTGTCCCCAGCGTCGTGCCGCGCTGATTTCGCTGGGGTGCGTTGACCCCGTCCGCCGCGCCCACTAGCGTCGGCGCCGGTGGACTCACGGGACCTGGAGCGGCGAACCATGGACGGCATGTCGGCGCCGGAGCCGACCAAGCTGCACTACATCGACGGGCGGCCCACGGAGATCACGCTCCGGCGCCTTCAGCTCGAGGTGATGCGCAATGGGCGCCTCGAGTCGCACAGCTTCGAGCGGGACCTGATCACGATCGGCGCCAGCGACGAAAACGACCTGGTGCTCGGCGACGAGACCGTGAGCCGCCAGCATTGCCGCATCTTTCAGGAGGGGCAGAGCTACCTCGTCCGGGACCTCGGCAGCACCAACGGCACCTTCGTGAACCGCGTCCGCGTGCGCGAGGCCTACCTCGAGCCGGGCTGCACGCTCACGCTCGGCACGAGCGAGCTTCGCTTCGTCGCGGCGACGGAGAAGCTGCGCATCGTGCCGAGCGACAAACCGCGCTTCGGCGACCTCATCGGCCGGCATGTGAAGATGCGTGAGCTCTACGCGATCCTCGAGAAGATCGCGCCGACGGACGCCACGGTGGTCATCGAGGGGGAGACGGGCACGGGCAAGGAGGTCGTGGCGCGGAGCACGCACCAGTCGTCCTTGCGCGCGAGCGGGCCCTTCATGGTCTTCGACTGCGGCGCCGTGCCCGAGAACCTCATCGAGAGTGAGCTCTTCGGACACGAGAAGGGCGCCTTCACCGGGGCCACGGCGGCGCGCCAGGGCGTCTTCGAGATGGCCCATGGCGGGACGGTGTTTCTGGACGAGCTCGGCGAGCTGGCGCTCGAGCTTCAGCCCAAGCTGCTGCGCGTGCTCGAGCAGCGCGAGGTGAAGCGCGTCGGCGGTACGCGCCCCATCAAGGTGGACGTGCGCGTGGTCGCGGCGACGAACCGGGATCTGGAGGCCGAGGTGCGTCGCGGCTCCTTTCGCCAGGACCTCTTTTATCGCCTGAGCGTCGTGCGCGTGGCCCTGCCTCCGCTGCGCGAGCGGAAGGACGACGTGCCGCTCCTGCTCCAGCAGTTCTTGAAGGTCGGGCGCTTCAACCGCGGCGCGGACGGGCAGCGACGCGTGCGGCAGATCAGCCGGCCGGCCCTCGACCGGCTCCTGGCCTACGACTGGCCCGGCAACGTGCGCGAGCTGCACAACGTGGTGGAGCGCGCGTGCAGCTTCGCCGACACGGACGCCATCGAGGTGCGCGACCTGCCCGAACACATCGCCTTCCCGCGCGGCACGGGCATGGAGAGCGACGGGGTCGTGACGCCGGCGGAGCTCGACGAGGACCTGCGGCCCGACGTGAACGGGACCTTCAAGGACGCGAAGGACGCCTGGGTACAGACCTTCGAAAAGGACTACGTGGAGTCCCTGCTTCGCCGCAACGGCGGCAACATCAGCCACGCCGCGCGGGAAGCGGACATCGACCGCAAGTACTTCCGCAAGCTGATGAAGAAGCACGGCATCACGCCGGAGTAGAACTTGGCCTTCGTCCTGCTGCTCGCGGCGTTTCCCCTGGTGCTGCGGGCGCTCGGCCCGGCGCTGCGCGGCGAGGCCTGGCCTGGGAATCGCGGTGGGAGCCAAGGGCGGCTCGTGGCGCGCGGCCTGCTCGTCGCGCACGTGCTGGCGCTGGGCTGGACCGCACCGCGCGCGGGGCTGCTCGTGAAGACCCTGGGGCTCTTGGCCATGCCGCTGGGGCTCGTGTGGACGAGCCTCGGGGCCTGGGCCCTCTGGCGTGTGGTGAGCCGGAGGCCCGTCGCGCCGGCGCTCGTGCCGTTCCTGGCGCTCAGCGTGGCGGGCAGCGCGCCGCTCGGCGACGCGGCCCTTCGGGCGCTCGAGGGTCCGCACGGCCAGGCCGCGCCTTTGGACACGGCAGCGCCGGACGACACCGCAGCGCCCTTCGACGCGGTGATCGTGCTCGGCGGCGGCACGAGCGAGACGACCCGCGGCGAGGCGCAGCTCGGGAGCAGCGGCGACCGGGTGCTTCTGGGCGCGCGGCTCTACCGGCGCGGGCGCACGGCCCGGCTGGTGACGAGCGGTTCCCCGACGCCGGGCTTCTCGACGCACGATGCCGCGCGCGCGACGCGCCGCATCTGGCGCGAGCTCGGCGTCCCGGAGGCGCATATCGTGCTCGTGGACGGCGCGCGCAACACGCGTGAGGAGGCACGGTTGCACACCGCGCGGGTGCGCGCCGAAGGCTGGCAGCGCGTTGGCCTCGTCACCTCCGCCTGGCACCTGCCGCGCGCCCTGCGCGCCTTCCGGGAGGCTGGCCTGCCGGAGGTCGTGCCCCTGCCGGCGGACGTGCGCGGCGCGCCCTTCGCCCTCCGCGGGCTGCACGACCTCATCCCCACCGGCGACGGCGCCGCGGCGCTGAAGGTTGCGCTCTGGGAGCTGCTCGGCCGCGCCGCGGGTCGCTGAGCTCAGGCCGCGCGGCGCTGGTCAGGCCCGGACCGCAGGCTCGCGCGCAGCGCCGGAAGCGCGAAGGCCAGCGTGGCGAGCCGCGCCGCATAGTGCACGTGCAGGCTCGCCCAGAGGCCGTGGTTGCCGAAGCCTCGGAGCAGCCACCAGCCCGCCAGGAAGATCGCCGTGGCCGCGAGCGCCGCGTTGCGGAGCGCGCGCGTACGCGTGGCGCCGATGAAGATGCCGTCGAGCTGGTAGGCCCACACGCCGGCGAGCGGACCGGCGGCGGCCCAGGGCAGGAAGCGCCGGGCGAAGGCGCGCACCTCCGGGTCCGTGGTCAGCGCGTCGACGAAGTAGGTGCCGCCGAGCGCAAAGACGAGCGTGAGCGCGAGGGCGACGAGCGCGGCCAGCTGCGTGGTCCGCCGCACGGCCGCGTCGAAGAGGCGCGTGCTCCGGGCGCCCACGGCCCGCCCGACCAGCGTCTCGGCGGCGAAGGCCAGCCCGTCGAGGAAGTAGGCCGCCACGTTGACGAGCTGCAGGAGCACGGCGTTGGCGGCGAGCACGAGCTCCCCGGCGCGCGCGCCGCGGTCCGTGAACCAGGCGAAAGCGAAGACCAGCGCGAGCGTGCGCAGCAGGATGTCCCCGCCCACGGCGACGGTGCGCCGGAGGCCCGCGCGGTCGAGGACGCGCCGCAGCGTGGCGCGCCCGCCGAAGCCGCCGCGGCGCCGGAGCTCCCGGGCCGCGAGCGCGAGACCCACCAAGGCGGCCAGGACTTCGGCCAGGAGCGTGCCGGCCGCCACGCCGCGCACGCCCCAGCCGAGGCCCAGCACGAACCAGCCGTCGAGCACGACGTTGCTCAGGTTCAAGACGAGCTGCAGCGCGAGCGCCGTACGGGCCTGGCCGAGGCCGATGAACCAGCCGAGGAGCGCGAAGTTCGTGAGCGTCGCCGGCGCGGCGAAGATGCGGAGCGCCACGTAGCGCCGGGTGAGCGTCTCCACGGCCGGGGAGCCGTGCACCAGCTCGAGCGCCAGCTCCGTGATGGGCCCGCGCAACAGCACGATCACCGCGCCGATGCCGAGGGCGAGGACCAGCGCGCGCCCGAGCGACGCGCGCACCTCGATGGCGTCGCCGGCGCCGCTCGCCTGCGCCGTGAGCCCCGTGGTCCCCATGCGCAGAAAGCCAAAGGCCCAGAACACGAAGCTGAAGATCAGCGACCCGAGCGCCACGGCCCCGAGCGGCGCGGGCCCGGGCAGGCGCCCGACCACCGCCGTGTCGACGACGCCGAGGAGCGGCGTCGACACGTTCGAGAGCATGATCGGCAGCGCGATGGCGAGCACCCGCCGCGTCGTCGCTTGCTCGCTCTGCGCAGCCTCGGCGTCCGCGCCCACGGGAGGGTCTAGACGACCTCAGCCTCGCTGGCGAGGTCGCGGCAGCCAGCGCCGCCTACTCGAAGAGCGGCTCGAGGAAAGGCACCTCCTCGAGCGTGCCGGCCATGGCCTCCGGGGCCCAGGCTTCGTCGTCCATGCGCTCGAAGTCCTCGGTGATGCGCTCGTGGTAGCTGAAGACCGGGCCGACGTAGGCGCGCGGTCCGTCGCAGGTCGCGACGGTCACGACCATGGCGCGGGGCAGGCCCACGCCCACGTGAAGCACGCGCCCCACGATGTTTCCGTTGGCGTCCGTGGGCTGCGTGTGCACGTCGGCCACGACCGGATCCGCCTCGAGGCTCGAGAGCCGGTCGAAGAAGAGGGCGCTGTACCAGCCCGTGAGCCAGATGTCGGCGCAGACGGCCTCCGTCGCCACGGCCTGGTTGATGAAGGTCAGCTCGTCCGCGCTGAAGGGCTCGCCGACGAGCTCCTTCTCGGCCATGCCCTCGAGCATGCGCGCCGTAGTCCCAAGACCCGCGAAGTAGGTGTCGAACTGGTGGAGCCTCGACGGATCGGCGAGGGTGCGGAGCTGGTCGACCAGCGCGAGGCCCCGGGAGGCGAAGCGATCGAGGGCCGCGAAGACCTCCGGGTAGGGGTCCACGTAGGCGTCCGGGTAGGCGCAGGCGGCGCCGCTCGTGTAGCTCTGCTTCGCGTAGAGCAGCGTGTCGTGGCGGAGCTCGGCCCAGGAGCCCAGCTGCGTCTGCAGCACGCGCCGTCCCCAGGATTCGGAGCGCGCGACCATGGGCAGGCCGGCGGGGAAGCCCTCCTCGGCGTCCGGGCTCATGCCACGCAGCGACGCGAGCCAAAGGTTGTAGAGGTTGCTCTCCCAGAAGCTCTCGCCGTGCGCTTCGACGAGGAGGCGCTGCTGCTCGAGGTCCGGCGCGTAGCCAAAGGTCTCGAGCTCGCCGGCGAGCAGATCGGCGGCCTGGGGCTGGCCGAAGACGGCGTAGGCCACGTCGAGCGTCGAGGGCATCATGCGCCTCGCGCTGCCGCGCTGCACCCGGTCGTAGACGACGTTGGCGAAGACCTCGCTGTCGACCACGTAGCGCTGCGGGAAGAAGGCGAAGGAGCGGCTGAGCGGCAGCGTCTCTCGGCCCGGGTTCACGATGAAATGGCTCGCGATGCGCTGCACGCCGAGGTTGCCCTGGAGCAAAGCCTCCACGATCTCCGCGTCGCTCTTGGACGCGAGCCCCTCGAGGTCGCGGACGCCGAGGTCCGTGAGAAGCTCGCCCACCTCGGGCAGCACCATCATGTCCGGCTCGCCGACGAAGGCGCGCACGACGACGTCGATGACGTCCCAGCGCTGCTGAAGCTCCGGCGTCATGAGCGCCGCGAGACCCACCATCGCGTCGACCTGGTCGCGGCGGAAGGCGAGGCTTCCGTCGCCCTGGGCTTCGAGGAGCCGGAAGTCGATGCGGCCGAGCCACATCATGGCGCGGAAGTAGCGCTCGAGGGCCGGGTCGTCCGTGTAGTGACCGCGCGGCGTGAACTGGCTGAAGTCCACGACGCGATCGGTGCCGTAGAGCGTGACCTCCGCGAGCCCTTCGGCCGCTTCGGCGCCGCCGCGGAGCGCCGCGATCTCGGCGCTCGAGGCCCCGGCGACGCCCGGCTGGTCCGCGCTGCGGAGCAGGGAGAGCGCGACGGCGAGGTGCAGGTCGATGTCTTCGGCGGCGGGGAGGCTCGCCGCCTGCGGAGCGAGCTCGCCCCGAAGACCCTCGAGGAGCTCGTCCAGGGCCGGCGCGAGCACGCCGAACTCCATGAACTTGAGGATGTCCGAGTAGCTCCGGTGCACGGCATCGAGGATGGCGTCGGCGCTCACGTACACGGGCAGGTCGCCGGCGTAGACCTCGGTCAGCGCCCAGCCGAAGCTCGGGAAGCTGCGGCGGTCGTCGATGACGAAGCCGTCGCGCGCGAGGCGCGCGAGCTCCGGGTCACCCAAGGCAAAGGACGAGCCCTGGATGAGGTCCAGGTACTCGGCCGCGAGCGGGTCGTAGCCGAGCTCTCCTTCGAAGGGCACCTCGCTCGCGCTCAGGAGCTCTCCGGCCGAGAGCGACTCGGCGGCCTCGAGGGACGCCCGGAGCGCTTCGGCTTCCGGCGAGAGCTCGAGCTCCGGCGTGGGCAGGGGCGTCGGATCCACGGCCGACCGGGCGGGAAGCGCGTCGGCGGAGCAGGCCTGAAGCGCAAAAAGCGCGAGGCCAAGCGGCAAGAGGCGGAGCGAACGAGTCATGAGGTCTCGCTTTCAAAGGGGTTGGCGCACCTTGGCGCGCGCTTCGGGGGCGGGGGCACGGTCGAAGGACAGGAGAAGCAGATGGCGTGCCAAGCGATGGGCCTCGGGGCCGCCGCCGCGATCGTCTACGCTGGGCGCCGCATGCACTTTCACGCCATCGGCCTGCCCCTCGAGGGCCCGGCGGACCTCGACGCGCTGCTCGAGACCTGCATCCCGGAGGCCGACGCGCTCGGGACCTGGGAGGGCTCCGAGCATCTCACCTGGACCGATGCCTCGGGCGCGGGCCTCGCGATCCGGCTCCGCGAGGGCGGCGTCGACTGCATCACGCCCTTCTTTTTGCCGGCGGACGTGAGTGCGCTCCGCGTGGGGCCGTCGCGCTGGCATGTGGACCCCGGCTGCATCGACTGCTCGGGCGTGGACGTCGACGTCTCGCCCGAGGGGGACACGATCACGCGGAGCTCGGTGCAGCTCACGCACCCACGCGTGTGGCGCGCGACGCTCGAGGAACGGCCGACCTATGCGCTCCGCCTCGCGGCCTTCGCTCATGAGCTCGCGTTCTTCGAGGACGAGGCGGCGCTTTTGGCGTCACGGAGCGACGAGGAACCAAGCTTCGCCCCCAACGCTTTCCTGCCGCTCGGCATGTTCAAGGGCCCCGAGGCGCCGCTCTCCGATGCGGCCATTGCGATGTTCAACGGCACCGTCGACGCCGTGGAGACGCGGACCAACGCCGGCGGCGGCTCCTTCCTGCGGCTCCGCGTGACGAGCATGGCGGGCGCGCTCGACGTCGTCGCCTCCCCCGAGCAGGTGCCGAGCGACGTCCTTCCCGGTCAGCTCGCCCATGTGGTGGGCTGGCTGGTCGGCGAGCCGGCGCTGCCTCGCCCGGAGGCGCCACGGAAAAAGACCGGCCTCCTATCGCGCTTCTTCGGGTGAGGGTGGGAGCGGCGCCGTCGCGCGGGGCGCGAGTACGGCGCGTCGACGCGCCACTTTAGCGCCGCACCACTAGGCGACGCACCACTAGGCGCCGCGCCACCTCGGCGCCGCGCGGCCTCAGCGCCGCGCGTCGAAGCGGAGCGACAGGGTGCCGCCCGCGCCGCAGCCGGGCTGCATGGGCGGAATATCGCCCTGGAACTCCACATCGAGCGTGCCCGCAAAGCGCTCCCGCATCTCGTCGATGGCGAGCGTGCCCACCATGACGACGCGCTCTTCGCGGTCCGGGTCCGGACGCCGGTCGTGCCGCGCCTCGAGCGCCGCATCGCGCACCACGGACCCCTCCGTCGGCTCGAAGGCGACCACCTCGTCATCCAGGTAGATGAGCGTGCCGCCCACGTCGTGCGGGCCCGGCGCGAGGCGCGTCTCGTCGAAATCGAAGCGGAACGCGAAGGACCCGACCGGGGTCTCCTCCTCGAGCGCCCCCGCGATGCCCGCGCCGCTGACGACGAGCTCTGCCTCCGACTCGGTCCATCGGGGACAGCGCCCGCCGAGCACGAGCGTGGCCGTGGACGTGGACGTGGACGTGGACGTGGCCGGTCCGAAGGTGCCTGCGTCGCTCGCGACCGCGTCGGTCGAAGCCTGCGAGGACGCGCAGCCGAGCGCGGCGAGAGCGAGGAGCAAGCGAGCCATGACCAAGAATGGAACAAACGGTCTCCGAAGCACAACTCCGCTCGGCCGCGATGCCGAGCGGCCGCGCCGGGGAAGGCCTTACCGCGGACTGGTCCGCTTGCTCCGCTGCCTCCCCAGGAGCCCGCGCCCCAGAGCTCAACCAGCGACCCATCTTCTTTCGCTCGTGGGGGCAGGACCGAGGGGCTCGGGGCGCCGGGAAGAGCGGGGACGGGAAGCTGCCGCGCGCCGAGCCGTGTTCGATGGCCGTGACGGCGTCGCTCACACGTGCCGGGGCCGGCTTTGTCCTGACTCTCCTCGCCCTGTCGCGTGTGCAGGCGCAGGACCGACCCTCGGACGCGGAGCGGTGGTCCACGGCGCAGGAGCTCTGCAACGACGCCCTCAGCAGGTTCGCCTCCGAGGAGAGTAACGAGCGCTGCTTTCCGCGCGTGCGTGCGCGACGGGGCATGATGACGCTCCTCGAGCTCCAGTTCCTCGATGGTACCGGATGCGCGTACGACGTCTTGCTCGTCACGCATCAGCGGGGCGACCGGCATCGCACCCTTGGCAGCTTTGAGAACTGCGACAGTGGCGGGAGCCACTCCAGCATGGCGCGATGGGTGGGCCTTCGGCGCCTCGCCCGGTCGTGGGTGGTCGCGGAGCTCGAGGACAGGATGTGGTTCGCCTACCGGAACGCACCGACGGAAGAGCATCGCATCCGCCGCCTTTTCGTGTGCGGGGGCGCCGCCGGGGCGCCTCGCTGTTATGGGCCCTTCGTTTACGAGGTCGAGTCCCGCACGGAGCCGGCCCTGGAGCCGGACACCCCGCTCCGCGAGGGATGGACCATGAGCCGCCTGCTGCCGGGGGAAGGAGACGTCCGCGCACGTGCGGTGCTTCGTGCCCAGCGGCCGGGGCTTCTTCGCTTCGAGCTCGTCGATGGTGTGTGGGAGACGCTGAGCGCCGCCACCACGCGGCCGGCGCTCAGGTTTCCGGCCGGCCTTTCCCATGCGCGCTACCTACGCGTGCGGCGGCCTGAGGCACCGGATGCGTCGCTGCCCACGTCGCTCGTGGTCGGTACGGACGCCGCCGACGCCGTGCTCGACGAACTGGGCACCGGCCCGGAGCTCTGCGCGCGTTTCGCCCAGGTTCGAGCCCGCTGTGCCGTTCAGCGTCTCGGCGGCCCCTGGGTCGTCGTGCTCACCGAAACGGGAACCCGGCGCATCGGTGTGCTCGCGCGGCACGACGGTAGGGGCGGCCTGCGGCCTGTGGCGCGCGTCCTCGACCGCGGCAGTGTCGCTGAGGCCGTCGCGCCGGTTGCGGTCCGACGTCGCGGGTTGGGCGCGGGCTACGTCGGCTTCGTGTTCGAGGACCAATATCTCGACCGCCTGACCGAGCATCTGTTGGTCTTCGATGGGCGTCTCGAGCGGGCGGTCGCCATGGTCCCGCTCTCTGCCGAGTCCCTGCCCGCGGAAGGTGCGGCGACCTTCGTCGAACGAAGCGAAGCGGTCGTGACCCTTCGGCGGGGCGTGCTCGCGATGCGGCTCCAGGCGGGCAGCTGGTCGCAGCTCTTCGACGCTCCAGATATGACCATGAGCGAAACGGAGCCCTACCTCATCGAGCTCCCCGGGCGACCGTGAGGGCCTGAGCGGAGCGCTAGAGTCGCCTCGATGGCCGTCGCGAGGTCGGTGTGGCCTGCCACCCCGAAGCGGAGGCGGACCCCGACGAAGGAAAGACCCGCCTCGCCCGCGACGCGTCGGCGGGAAAACTACCCGTCCCAGGTACGGCGGCTGGGCAGATTGGGCTGACTGTACCCGGGACCGGTCGAATCGCGGCTACGAAGACTCGCTCCGACGAGAACCCGGGTGCAGAACCACCCGCCCCTCATCGCGACCCGCCTCTCGACCCTCCAGACTCTCGATCCCCGCGTTTCGAGACGCCTCTGGGCCCGCGCGACACGCGGTCCCGGTCGCGCAGCACTCGTTCCCCGCCGCGAGGGACGTCTTCCCCGGCTCACGAGTAGTTTCCGGAGCTGCGGGAGTGAGTCTGGAGCCGGGGAGCGCGAGTTTTTCGGCGGGGAGCGCGAGTCGCGACGCGACTGCAGGGTGGCCGTCAGCGGGGAAGCCGTCCTGGCACGGTCAAAAGGCGCGCCGGACCGGACACGTTGCGTCGCGCCTGCTCAAAGGGTCGACGTCGAAGCCGGGTCGCGACTTCCTGCCGGCCCCCAACGCGTGTTCTCGAACGTGCTGGCTACATCCTCCTAAGTCAGGCCGCCGTCGTAGGCCCGGAGCACTCGCTCCCGGAGCTCTCGCGCGTCGAGCTTCGGCATGCGCCGAGCAGATCAGACCCGTCCGTCACACACAAGGGAGCACCGGGGTTAGTAGCGTCCGACGCCTCGCGGGTCCCAGGCGGCCGGGAAGGGCCGCCCTCGGCAGCTGCGGCGGCTGTTCCAGGTCTCCCCGCGCATGGGCTCGAGCCCGAGCCACGGCGTCGCGTGGTTCAAGACGAGCGCGTCCTAGAGCTCTTCTCCCGGTAGGTTAACGAGCGTAGTCGCAGGTGCTGATCGAACTCAGGGCGAGAAAGTCGTCTTCACACAGCCGCTGGGCTGCTTCGTGAGGGTTCCGTTCGCTAATGCATCACTTCCCCCTCACCCAAGCTTCGCCTGGCGCACACCAGGGACCGATCTCTTCCTGCCGTTCCTCTTCAAGGGACTTCTATTCCTCTTCGTCGGCCGACCCATAGTGGGACCGGTCACTGGCGAGAAGGTCCTCTAGCCAAACTCGGAAATCGATGACTTCGTACAGAAACGCCCGATCTACCGTACGAATATCTGACATGACAAGGCACTCGAGAGCGTTCCAAACGCGGTCGTCTTCGATACCAGGATCATCGGCAGCCACCCAACAGGAAGCCCATCGGGACGCGTACTGTCTTCGCATAGAACCGCGAATCAAACCACGGAGCACATCGGCAACCTCCGCTCGCGATGGAGGTTGTTTAGCGTCGGACTTCATAGTTCCCTTACGCATCGAAGATGTGATGGTCCCGATCCGGCCTTGGCTCATTGGTCTCAGGTCTCGCGCTTCTCACGCGTCCGGAATGATCGAGTGTCTCGATCCATGTCCGGCGTCGTCCTGTAGATGCTCCCCGGGCCACCGTGAGGGCCTGAGCGGAGCGCTAGAGTCGCCTCGATGGCCGTCGCGAGGTCGGTGTGGCCTGCCGCCCCGAAGCGGAGGCCGACCCCGACGAAGAAAAGACCCGCCTCGCCCGCGGCGGGGCGGGCCCCCGGGCCGGCGCCCCCCAGAACCCCGTGGGGGCCGCGCGCCCGCCAAGCGGGGGGGGGCCCCGCGGGGCGGG
>JBCCAW010000124.1:0-12224 GCA_039814655.1 Myxococcota bacterium
GCCCGGAGGCGCGCGTCGCGTCACCCCTCGTGTCGTCCGTCGTGGTTGCCGCGCCCGAAGAAGAGAGGGCGTTCCGGTCCATGGCCGTGGAGTCCATGGGCTTCGACACAGCAGGGACCGTGCCGACGGCTGCGGAGGCCTGCGAGCGCCCGCAGAAGGGGCGATATGGCGCCGTGACGCCGCCACTCGCCCACTGCCTTGACGCTTCCGCCGGACCCTTGACGCGCCGGGGCCTCTTGCGCCGGGCGACGCCGTGGCGTCCCGGCGCGCGTCAAGCCGAGCGGCGAACGCCCGCCGCCGGCTTCGGCTGCGCGGCGTACCCGGCCGTGGCCGTCCGCCCGTGCCGGGCCCGGTCGGCCTGAGCCTTGAGCGTCTCGCGGAGGGCGCCGAGGTGTGCCTCCAGGCGCCCGTCCCGGTCGCGAACGGCCTCGAGGCGTGAGCGCACCTCGTCGCGCAGCGCGCCCCGAAGGGTCCCGAGGTCCAGCGCCGCGAAGCTCGCGAGCGCCGCGTCGCGGCCGCGCATCCAGGCCATCACCTCTTCGAGGTCATCGCTGGGTCCGAAGGCCGGAGGCGCGGCCTCGAGCTCCTCCACGAGCGCCAGCACATGTTGCCCGTCCGGGCACGGCGTTTCGGTCACGCTCAACCCGCCTTCGCCACGTCGGGGGCGGGCGTCCTCGCGTCGGGGGCGGCCGGTGTCGCCTCGGCGTCGGTCCCGGCGGTCGCCTGCTGCGTGAGGAGCTCGATCCACGCCTCGCGCAGCTCGCCGAGCACCTGGAGCGGCCCTTCCAACAGCGCGGGGTCGTTCTTGAGGTTCGTCTCCGTGATGCGGAAGAGCACGAAGTCGTAGAGCGCGTAGAGCTGCTCGCAGAGCTCCGGCGCGTGCTCGGGGCGGAGCGTGGCCTGAAGCTCCGTGATGATGGCGTGGGCCTTGCGCAACGCGACGCCCTTGCCGGCGTAGTCCTTGCGCTCCACGCATCCGCGCGCCTGGCGCAGGTACTTGAGGGACCCTTCGTAGAGCTGCACCACGATTTGAACCGGCGAGGCGGTCGTCGTCTTGGCGGAGCGGTATTTGGCGACGGCGAAGGACATCGAGAGAGAATCTCCGTTGGGGGCGAGCGCGAAGCGGGGTTCAGCCGGCCGAGAGGCCGGAGAGAATGCTCAGGAGCTGGTCGCCCTGGGCCTGCAGCCCGGCGACGGTGGTCTCGAGGTTGACGTACTGCCGCCGGAGGTTCGTCTCGAACTGGTCGACACGGTCCTGCTTGCTCCGGATGCGATCATCGATGTCCCGGTTCTCCTCCTCGAGCGCGTCGATGCGCGTCGTCAGGAGACCCGTGTCCACGTCCGTGTAGAGGTCTACGTTGCGCGTGAAGCGCGCCACGATGCCGTCGATGCCCGCGTCTTCGTCGCCGGTGAAGAGCGTGACGAGCGCCTCCGGGTTGCTTTCGAGGGCGCTCGTAAAGACGCTCTCGTCGAGCTCGAGGGCGCCCGTTTGCGTGGTGGAGATTCCGAGCTCCGCGAGCGTCGAGAAGTCCCCGGCGGCGATGCCGGAGAAGGGCTGGACCGCATCGAAGGCGAGCTGGCTTTGGAGGCCCCGCAGCGTGGAGTCGCCGTTGAGCGAGTCGCCGGTGCGGGCGGCGCCGGTGAAGACGAACTCGGCGTTGATGCCGTTGGTCGTGGCGTTGTAGGCGTCCACGAAGTCCTGGACCTTACCCAGCAGGGCCTGCGGGTCCCGGTCCACGCGCACCGTCGCGCTCCCCGTGTTCTGCAGGTCGAGGCTCACACCGGGGATGGCGCTCACGACCTGATTCGTGGGCCGGGTCATGGTGAGCGTGTCGATGGTGAAGCGCGCGTCGTCCGCGGGCACGACCTCGTTGGCCGGGTCGTCGAGGCCCAGGCTGAGTCCGCCGGACTCCGTGAAGGTGATGGCGTTCTCGAGGCCCGTCGCCTCGCCGGCCACCTGTAGCCGGTAGTTCGTCCCGTCGAAGATCACCGCGGCGCTGACCCCGGCGTCGGCGTCGTTGATCGCCGTGGCGAGGTTGTTGAGCGACGTGCTCCCGTCCACGGTCACGTCCACGGGGTCGCCACTGCCCACCTGAAGGGTGAGCGTGCCCGTGCCGAAGAGACCGGTTCCGTCGATGTCGCCGAAGGTGTTCGAGTAGGTGCGCTCGGCCGTGGCCAGGTTGGCCACGGAGACGTCGTAGGTGCCTAGGCTCGCGCCGCCGGTGGCGCTGACCGTGAGCACCGAGTCGTCCGAGGAGGTGGTGCCCGTCGCCAGGACTTCCGAGCGCGTGTCGAGGCCCTCGAGGGCGCTCTTCAGCGAGTCGAGGCGGCCGCGGATCGTGTCCAGGCGAAAGCGAATGGACGAATTGTCCGCCTGCTGCTGCTCGAGGCGGCGAATCGGCAGGCTCTCGACAGCGACGAGGCTGCTGACGATCGCTTCGGTGTCGAGGCCCGTCGCGAGGCCCGAAAAGCTGGTGAGCGGGGTGGTCATGGCGAAGCCGGTGCGTGGGGAAAGGCGCGCGCCGAGGCCGCGCCGGGGATGGAACCGTGCCCCACGTTCATCGGTGCACTGCGAGCGTTGCTGAAGGGGCGTGCGCGTCCCCGGCTGGGGTCATGGCGCACGCTACGCGAAGGCCGGCCTCGCCCTCCTAGCGGGGCGTCCTCCACGAGCTGGCTCCAGGGCGGGCCGCGCGTACGGCGGCTCCCCCGGAGCGGGCGACGTCAGCCGCCGCCGAGGAGCGAGAGCGCGATGGTGGGCGTCTGGTTCGCCTGACCGAGGATCGTGGTACCGGCCTGCATGAGGATGTTGGCCCGGGTGAGTGCGGCGCTCTCCGCCGCGACGTCCGTATCCCGGATCCGCGAGTTCGCAGCGGAGAGGTTCTCTCGCGCGGACTGCAGGTTGGCGATGGTGACGGCCATTCGGTTCTGAAGCGCGCCGAGGTCCGCGCGTTCGCTCGAGACGTCACTGATGGCCTCGTCCAACACGGAGAGCGTGGCTTGCGCGCCGCTCTGCGTGGAGATGGTCTGCGCCGCCACGGTACCTCCGGAGCCGCTCGTGCCGAGCGTCGTGGTGCTCATGGCGTCGATGTTCGCCGTCAGCCGGTCGGCGGTCGTGTTGTTGATGCCGATCTGGAAGTCGAGACCCGTCGCCGTCCCGTCCAGGAGCTTCTTGCCGTTGAACTCGGTCACCTCGGCGATGCGGTTGATCTCCTGCTGGAGCTGGTCGAACTCCTGTTGGAGAAAGCCCCGCTCCCGGTCCGCCAGCGTGTCCGTAGCCGACTGCATGGAGAGCTCGCGCATGCGGATGAGGATGCCGCTGATCTCGTTCATGGCTGCCTCTGCGGTCTGCAGGAGGCTGATGCCGTCGTTGGCGTTCCGCTCGGCCTGCGAGAGCGAGCGGATTTGCGCCTTCAGGCCTTCGCTGATGGCGAGGCCGGCGGCGTCGTCGCCGGCACGGTTGATGCGAAGCCCGCTCGAGAGGCGCCCCATGGACGCATCGAGCATGGTCTTGGTCTTCGACAGGTTCCGCTGAGCGTTGATCGAAGAAACGTTGGTCTGTACCGAAATCACGGTGGCCTCCTCCTTGAGCTGCGAAGGGGACCGTCCGTGGTCCCCGGGGAGCGTCCATGCTCCGCCCGGGTCGTCGGATGGCCCGGCGCGCGGCTTTAGAAGAAGGCGTCAGAGAGGCGACAGCCCCGCTCCCACGAAGCGGGAGCGGGGCGTCAGCCGTCCTTCCCTAGAGAAGGGACAGGGCCAATGAAGGCGCCTGGTTGGCCTGCGCCAGAACACTGACGCCGGCCTGCTGAAGGATGTTGTTTCGCGTGAGCGCGGCAGTCTCTTCCGCCACGTCGACGTCGCGGATTCGCGAGTTGGCAGCCGCGAGGTTCTCTCGCGCCGAGGCCAAGTTGGACGTCGTGACCTGGAGCCGGTTCTCCGTTGCACCGATGGTCGACCGCGCGCTCACGACGTCGGAGATGGCCGAGTCGAGAACCGCGATGGCCGATTGGGCACCGCTCTGCGAGGTGAGGGCCTGCGCGGAGATGGTGCCGCCGGAGCCGCTTCCGCCGAGGGCCGTAGACTGGACGTCGGCGAAGTCGATGGAGATTCGGTCGTTGGACGACGCATTGATACCGACCTGGAAGTTGATCCCCGTGGCCGAGCCGTCCAGGAGCGTGGTCCCGTTGAACTCGGTAACGGATGCAATTCGGTCGATCTCGGCTTCGAGGGCCTGGAACTCTTGATCCAGGAATCCCCGCTGCGTGTCGTCGATGGTGTCGGTAGAGGCCTGAACGGCGAGCTCCCGCATCCGTCCCAGGATGCCGGAGACCTCGTTCATGGCGCCCTCCGCGGTCTGCAGCATGGAGATGCCGTCGCCGGCGTTCCGCTCGGCCTGGCCGAGGCTGCGGACCTGCGCCTGGAGGCTCTCCGAAATCGCGAGCCCCGCCGCATCATCGCCAGCGCGATTGATGCGGAGACCGCTCGAGAGTTTCTGAAAGTTGCCCGAGAGCGCGTTGGTGGTCGATGACAGGTTTCGCTGTGCGTTCAGCGACTGCACGTTCGTGACGATGCTCAGCAATGGTTTCTCTCTTCCTTGAGGGTTCGAAGAGACCCCTCGGGTGGTGGACTGAGGGGCCTTTCAGCCGGGCCACCCGTGGCCCGGCAGAAGCTGTCTCCCCAGCAGGAAGTCGAGAACGTGCTGATTGTCTATCGATTCGCGATGGCACCAAAGGGTGCGTCGCGCCGCGGCCTCCGCCTCAAGTCATGCGACCGGTCGTCCGAGCTCTTCCTCGAGAGGACTCGATGAAGGAGCACCGAAACCGTGACGGCGACCCCAACCCTGCCCGGCGGACGCCCCGCTGGGTAGAGAAAGGCGCCATGCATCGTGTCCCCGCCGATGAGCCGAACGGCTTTCGGAAGACGGAAGCGGGGGACCTGGCGTACGAACGCCGCCGCTTCCTCGACCATGCATGGAATGCGTCACGAGTGAGTTCTCCACCTCGTAATCCGAGTGTCGGAGTTCTCGGGTCGCTGGCTGAGGCGAACGCCCGTTTTCGCTGAGGAGCGAAGGTGCGATGGCGCCGAAAAGGCGTGATCAACGCACCGAAAGGCGTCGCCTCATCGAGGCGTAGCGCGTCCCAAAGAGGGGCCGCGCCGGAAGCCGCCGCGGGGCCTCTTCCGGTCCCGAAGGACCGGAAGAGGCGACCGCGTCGTGCTCCATATCAGAGGAGCGAGAGCGCCAACGAAGGCGCCTGGTTGGCCTGTGCCAGTACACTGACACCGGCCTGCTGAAGGATGTTGTTCCGCGTCAGAGCGGCCGTTTCCTCCGCCACATCGACGTCCCGAATCCGCGAGTTCGCCGCCGAGAGGTTCTCCCGAGCCGAGCCCAGGTTGGACACCGTCACCTGAAGCCGGTTCTCCGTCGCACCGATGGTCGACCGGGCGCTCACGACGTCGGAAATGGCCGAGTCGATGACCGCGATGGTCGCCTGGGCACCGCTCTGCGAGGTGAGAGCCTGCGCCGAGATGGTGCCGCCGGAGCCGCTACCGCCGAGGGCCGTAGACTGAACGTCGGCGAAGCTGATGGAGATCCGGTCGTTCGAGGTGTTGTTGACACCTACCTGGAAGCTGATGCCCGTTGCGCTTCCGTCGAGGAGCGTCGTGCCGTTGAACTCGGTGACCGCCGCAATGCGATCGATCTCCGCTTCGAGGGCCTGAAACTCCTGGTCGAGGAAGCTACGCTGGGTGTCGGCGATGGTATCGGTGGAGGCCTGAACGGCGAGCTCCCGCATCCGTCCGAGGATGCCGGAGACCTCGTTCATCGCGCCCTCCGCAGTCTGCAGCATGGAGATGCCGTCGCCGGCGTTCCGCTCGGCCTGGCCGAGGCTGCGAGTCTGCGCCTTGAGGGTCTCAGAAATCGCGAGGCCCGCCGCATCATCGCCTGCGCGATTGATGCGGAGACCGCTCGAGAGTTTCTGAAAGTTTCCGGAGAGCGCGCGGGTGGTCGAGGACAGGTTTCGCTGTGCGTTCAGGGACTGAACGTTCGTGACGATGCTCAGCATGGTGGTTTCTCTCTTCCTTGAGGTTTTGAAGAGGCCCCCGATGGTGGTTGGGGACCTTTCTGCGGGGCCACCCATGGCCCCACGGAACACTTCTCCTCGGTGGAAGCGAGCAACGCCTCGCTGTTCTCGACCGTCGCGATGGGGAGGTGCTCACCTCCCGTCGCATCATGGCGTTTTTTGCCTCAAGTCACCGGCGCCATCGTCCGAAGCCCTAGTTGAGAGCAAGGGCGGGACGCGGAGCCAGATGCTAAGGCTCAGCGCCCGTATTAACCGAGGAGGGAAAGCGCCAGCTGGGGGGCCTGGTTGGCCTGAGCCAACACAGAGACGCCCGCCTGCTGGAGAATGTTGTTGCGCGTCAGAGCAGCGGTCTCTTCCGCCACGTCTACATCTCGGATTCGCGAGTTCGCGGCGGAGATGTTCTCTCGTGCGCTCGAGAGGTTCGACACGGTGATCTGAAGGCGGTTCTCCGTCGCACCGATATCGGAGCGGAGTCCGGAGATGTCCGTGATGGCCGCATCGAGGACGTCGATGGTGGCCTGAGCCCCGCTCTGCGAGGTGATCGCCTGTGCGCTGATGGTGCCGCCGGAGCCCGAGCCCCCGAGGGAGGTGGACCGGACGTCACCGAAGTCGAAGGTGATGCGATCGTCGCCGGTGTTGTTGACGCCGACCTGGAACTGAAGACCCGTTGCCGTGCCGTCCAAAAGGGCGCTGCCGTTGAACTCGGTCACGGCCGCAATGCGGTCGATCTCCGACTCGAGAGCCTGGAACTCCTGGTCCAGGAAGCCGCGCTGCGTGTCCGTGACCGTATCCGTCGAGGACTGCACCGCCAGCTCGCGCATGCGGATCAGGATGCCCGAGACCTCGTTGAGGGAACCCTCACCGGTCTGGAGCATGCTGATGGCGTCATTCGCGTTCCGCTCGGCCTGCCGGAAGGAGCGGATATCGGCCTTCATCTCCTCGCTGATCGCGAGTCCGGCCGCGTCATCACCGGCTCGGTTGATGCGAAGGCCACTCGAGAGCTTCTGAAAGTTGCTCGAGAGGGCGCTCGACGTCCGGTTGAGGTTTCGCTGTGCGTTCAGGGACTGAACGTTCGTAACAATGCTGAGCATAGCCATCTTGGCTACCTTCCTTCCTTGGAATGGTTTCGATGAGGCGATCCTTGCCTCGAGAGGGCTCCTTGCCCTCAACGCCAATCAATCGGACGCGTGCCGTCGCTTCTTTAGGTACCGGTGACAGATTTTTGGCACCTGGTGTTTGGAAGATGACGCATTCATGAAGAATGTTTCGCCTGAAGTTGTAGGTCTCTTCGTTCGAGTTGCGCGTTGAGGACCCATGACGAAACCAGCGAAATCCTCCATGCCTCCCGAGGTCGTCTCCGCGCTCCAGGAGCTCGCATGCGCCGATGACGTCTCCACGGGCCTTCGGGCCCTCGAACGTGCCTGGGCGACGCTCGGGGCGGACCTGGGCCCCTACCGGCCTCTCCTCGAGACCATGCTGCGCCGCGTCTCCGAGGTGCATCGCCTCCGGCGCCTCGCGGGCCTCGACGAGCTCACGGGCATCGCCAACCGCCGCGCCTTTCATGAGGCGGCGCAGCGCGAGCTCGTGCGGCGGCAGCGAAGCGGGAGCCCGCTCTCGCTCATCATGTTGGACCTCGATGGGCTCAAAGTGTTGAACGACAGCTGCGGTCACGCGGCCGGTGACGCGGCCATCGTCGCCGCCGCGCGGGCCTTCGCCGGTGCGCTCCGCGGGAGCGACGTGCTCGCGCGCTTCGGTGGCGACGAGTTCGCCGTGCTCCTTCCGGAGACCGACGCGGCGGGCGCGCGTTTCGTCGCCGACAGGCTACGCCAGGCCCTCGAGCTGGAGGTCGTCGCCGGCCACGCGCTGCGGACCAGCGTGGGATTGGCCACGCTGGAGGGCGCGGGCGGCGAGCTACGCCTGCTTCTCGCCGAGGCCGATGCTGCGCTCTACGGCGAGAAGAGGACGCGGAAGACCGGCGAAGTGCAGCGCGTGGCGCCCGCGATGAACGGCGAGGCCGCCTGAGGGCCTGCTTCGTGCGCCCCTGACGCGGGGCCTGGACGGCGCCGCGCTCCATCGTGCGGCGCGGCGCCTCAGCTCGCGTGCGCCATGTCCGAGGGGGCGTCGCTCTCGACGACCTCGCGACCGCGGTCTTCGGCGATGCGGAAGAGGTAGCTGGCCACGCGCTCTCCCACCGCCGGCTCCGCGAAGGTCACGCCGAGGAAGTTCTCCTCTGCGCGCTTCACCTTCACGTCGATCATCTCTTCGATGCCGCGGATGCGCAGAAAGACGTGTTCGTCCGGCCGCACCGGCGCGCTCACGCGCAGGCCGAGGCCGCCGCGGCTCGCGTTCTCCAGCATGCCCGTGAAGCGCTTTCCGAAGTGATGTACCTCGATGGGGCCGCGGACTTGCACGCGCTGGTGCGCGCGAATGTGGTTGGCCAGGGGCCCGCTCGGTCCGTGGCCCCGGTCCTTCGCCGCCACCTCCCGGCGCCGCGCCAGGCGGAGCGACGCCACGTCCGTCTCGAGGAGCGCTTCGGCGAGCTTCAGAAACTGCCCCGCGGCCGGTCCGGAGGCGCCATCCATCAGGAAGGGCCGGCGCCTCGTCACGGAATCATGGAGCGGTTTCGTTCGCGGTATGCTCGCCGCGACAGGCACGGGAACATTGAGGAAATCGCCGAGCATGCGCGTGAGCGATCCGATGATGCGCCGCTGTCCGCCGTGGTCGAGCATGTTGCCCACGATGCGCACGTGAAAGGCGCCGAGGGCGCGCTGGAGCGCGTCGTAGAGCTCTGCATCGTGCGTGCGCACGCGCTCGAAGACGTCCTTCAGACGCTCCGTCTCCGAGCCTTCGATGGCCACGCGCAAGGTCTCGGCTTCGGCGTGGTTGACCGGGGTGCGCCGCAAGCTGCGGTACACGGCGCTCTTCAGAAACGCATAGGCGTTCTGCATGGATGTGAGCTGCGGCGCCACGACGCAGAGGCGAATGTCCGCCGCGTCGTAGAGGTCCACCACGTCGTGGCTCGAGCCGGCACCACAGTCGATGACCACGGCGTCGGCATCGAGGGCGTGAATGTGGCGGATGAGCTTCATCTTCCGCGCGTGGCCGATGTTCGCGGCGCCGAGCACGGCCCCGCTGCCGGGCACGAGGTTCACGCGCGGCGCCAGCGTCGGGACTACGACCTCCTCGAGGGAGCTCACCTTGCCTTCGACCAAGGCCTGGAGGGTCTTCCCCGGCCGGTCGATACCGAACATGGTGTGCAGGTTCGCGGCCCCGAGGTCCGCGTCGACGAGCACCGTGCGGAAGCCGAGGCGCGCCATGGCGATGGCGAGGTTCGAGGCGATGACGCTCTTGCCTACGCCCCCTTTGCCTCCGCCAATGGCCACGGTGACGGCGCTTCGGGGCTCTGAGCTCGGGGAGGGCACGGCCTTCTTCACACGACGGAAGGCGGCGTCCATGTAGGGGGGAGGAGGCACCGGTGTCCCGACGCTCAAGTTCGCCCGATCGCCGCCGATGGGCCTCGCCATGTCGGACTCTGCGCACGACCAAGGTCTCTTCGCGAAGCTCCTCGAGCTCTCCGTACCTCTCGTCTCCGGCGTGGTGCTCGCCGTGCTCTGGGCGAACATGGATGCGGAGGGCTACGCGCACTTCGTGCACTGGTCGCCCTTCGGTCACGACTCGCACTACGGCATCCACTTCGCCGTAAACGACATCTTCATGGCGCTCTTCTTCGGCATCGCGGCCAAGGAGATCGTCGAGTCCGTCCTGCCCGGTGGCGCGCTCAACCCGCCGAAGAAGGCCGTGAACCCGCTCCTCGGGACCCTCGGCGGCGTGCTCGGACCCGTGGGCGCCTACTTCGCCTGGGTGGCCTTCACCGGCGACGAGAGCATCGCCAACGGCTGGGGTATCCCCACGGCGACGGACATCGCCCTCGCCTGGCTCGTGGCGCGGCTGACCTTCGGCAAGTCCCATCCCGCCGTGCAGTTCCTGCTGCTCCTCGCCGTGGCCGACGACGCCCTCGGCCTCGGGATCATCGCCATCTTCTACCCGGACCCGGAGCATCCCGTGGCACCGGCCTTCCTCGGCCTCGTCGCGGGCGCCATGGCCTTCGCCTTCGCGCTTCGCAAGGGCGGCGTGAAGAGCTTCTGGGCCTACCTCCTGGGCCCCGGCGTCTTGAGCTGGTGCGGCCTCTACCTGGCCCACCTCCACCCGGCGCTGGCGCTCGTGGCCGTCGTGCCCTTCATGCCCTCCGCGGACCACGACGAGGGTCTTTTCCAGGAGGGCGTCGGCGCGCACGCCGGCACGCACACGGACACGCTCAACCGCTTCGAGCACGCCTTCAAGGCGCCCGTGGACTGCGGCCTCTTCTTCTTCGGCCTCGCCAACGCCGGCGTGGTGTTCTCGAACATGGGCAACGCCACCTGGGGCGTGCTCCTGGCGCTGCTCGTCGGCAAGACCGTGGGCATCTTCGTCTTCGCCTTCGTCGGCGACCGGCTCGGCTTCCCCCTTCCCCAGGGCATGAACGCCCGGAGTCTCCTCGTGGCCGGCATGATCGCGGGCCTCGGCCTCACCGTGGCGCTCTTCGTCGCCGGCGTCGCCTTCACGGAGCCGGGGCTCCAGGGAGCCGCCAAGATGGGCGCGCTGCTGAGCGTCGTCGCCGCGCCGCTCGCCCTCGTCACGGGCAAGCTGCTCGGCGTACGCGAGCTCGCGCCGGCGCGGAAAGAGAAGTCGCCGGAGCTGAAGGACCCGAGCAGCCCGGGCTCCATCCCCGCCGTCGCCTGACGCGCGAGCTGCTACATGGCCGGGGTGGGCTCTGGCCTCTCCCCGCTCCCCATCGACGACCACGTCCCGGCGGCGCTCGCGTCGCTCCGGGCCGGCCGGAACCTCGTGGTCCTGGCCGAACCCGGCGCGGGCAAGACGACGCGCCTGCCCCGCGCCATGCTGCTCGCCGAGGCCCCCGCAGCGAGCGGCGGTGAGATTCTCGTGCTCGAGCCCCGGCGCATCGCCGCGCGCCTCGCGGCCCGCCGCGTCGCCTCCGAGCTGGGGGAGGCCGTGGGCGGCCGCGTCGGCTACACGGTCCGCTTCGAGGACCGGCGCGGGCCGGCGACGCGGCTCCGCTTCGTGACCGAGGGCATCCTCGTCCGGCAGCTCGCCCGCGACGCGACGCTCCCGGGGGTGGCCGCGGTGGTCCTCGACGAGTTCCACGAGCGCCACCTCGCCGGGGACCTCGCCCTGGCGATGCTGCGCCGGCTGCAGCGCCGCTCGCGCCCGGAGCTCCGCCTCGTCGCCATGAGCGCGACCCTCGACCCGGGACCCATCGCCGCTTTCCTGGCCGCGGACGTGCTGCGCGTGCCCGGACGAACGCACCCGGTCTCGCTGGTGCACCTCGGCGCGCCCAAGGAGGCCCTCGAGCGTTCCGTGGCCCGGGCCGTGCGTCAGGCCCTTGGCGACGACGGCGACGGCGACGTGCTCGTCTTCCTTCCGGGCGCCGGCGCGATCCGCCGGGCCGAGCAGGCCTGCCTTCCCCTCGCGCGCGGCGGCGTGGAGCTCGCCATGCTTCACGGCGATCTGCCTCCGGACGCGCAAGACCGCGTGCTACGCCCGGCGTCCGGGCGAAAGGTCATCCTTTCCACGAACGTGGCCGAGAGCAGCGTCACGCTGCCCGCGGTCACCGCCGTCGTCGACGCGGGTCTCGTTCGCCGGGCCAGCGTCTCCCCGCTGACGGGCCTTCCCGTGCTCGCCACCGTGCCCATCAGCCAAGCCAGCGCGACGCAGCGCGCCGGCCGCGCCGGCCGCGTGCGCCCGGGTCGCGCCTACCGGCTCTTCACGGAGGCCGAGCTACGGCGCCGGCCCGCGGCCGACACGCCGGAGATCGGCCGCGCGGACCTCGCCGAGCTCGCGCTCCTGCTCCGCGCGCAGGGCGAGGATCCGCGACGCTTTCCCTTCTTCGAGGCGCCGCCGAGCGAGGCGCTCGATGCGGCCCTCGCCCTGCTCCGGCGCCTCCGGGCCCTCGAGGGCAAGGACCGGGTCACGGCCCGGGGCCGGGCCCTTCTCCGCCTCCCGGCGCATCCGCGCCTCGGCACCGTCGTTCTCGAGGCCAAGGCGCAGGACGTCGGCTGGCGGGGCGCCCGGGTCGCGGCGCTGATCGCC
>JBCCAW010000512.1:0-4385 GCA_039814655.1 Myxococcota bacterium
CGGGCCCGAACGACCATGGGTTCTCGGACGAACTGGCCAACGTCCCCACCAGGGGCGTCGCCGACGTACGCCGCGAGGCGAGCGGCGGCGAGTCGGGCGGCGGCGAGTCGGGCGGCGGCGAGTCGGACTGGATGGCGGCGCCGCCGGACGCCCAGGTCACGGCCGCGGTGCAGTCCCTCGGCAACCCCACGCCTGCCGGGCCCGATGACGAACGCGTCCCCATGGATGACGCGCCCTCGCCGGACGCCAACATCCTGGAGCAGTTCTGATGCGGACGCGCGTTCTCATCGTCGACGACTCGACGTCCACGCGGAAGGTGATTCGGCGCCAGCTCGAGGGTGCCGCGGGTCGCTCCGCCGGCCTCGAGGTCGTCGGCGAAGCCTCCGACCCCTTCGAAGCCCGGGAGCGCATCTTCAAGCTCCGTCCGGACATCCTGACCCTCGACGTCGAGATGCCGCGCATGAACGGCCTCGAGTTCCTCAAGCGATTGATGCAGCACCATCCGCTCCCCGTGGTGGTGCTCAGCTCCGTGACCCCAGCGCAAAGCAAGCTGGCCATCATGGCCCTCGAACTCGGCGCCTGCGAGGTGCTCTGCAAAGGCCCGGAGACCTTCGCGGCCCAGGGGCGCACCATCGTCGACGCGCTGGCGCGCTCCCGCGGCGCGCGCATGGGCGTGATGACCCAGGCCGCGGCGCCGGCGGCCAGCCGGGGCCCACTGACCGCGAGCGGGTCCGCGCAGCGTGACCTGGTGGTCATCGGTTCCTCCACCGGCGGACCGCAGGCCCTCGACCAGGTCATCGGCAAGCTCCCCAAGAACTTCCCGCCGACGGCCCTCGTTCAGCACATGCCCGCGGAGTTCACGGGTCCCTTCGCGCGGCGCCTCAACGAGCGCTCTCAGCTCGAGGTCTTCGAGGCCCGGGACCGCATGCCCTTGCGCCCCGGTCAGTGCGCCGTGGCGCCGGGGGGCAAGCACCTCGAGCTCGGCGGCCGGCCCGGCGCCTTCACCCTTCGGCTCTCCGATGCGCCCGCGGTGAACTACCACAAGCCGAGCGTCGACGTGCTCTTTCGCTCGGTGATCCCCCACGCAGCGCGGACCGTCGGCGTCATCCTCACGGGCATGGGCAGCGACGGCGCCGAAGGGCTGCTCGCCCTGAAGCAGGCCGGCGCCCACACCATCGGCCAGGACCAGGCCACGAGCCTGGTCTACGGCATGCCGCGCGTCGCCGCCGAGCGCGGGGCGGTGCAGGAGGTCCGCTCCCTCCCCACCGTTGCCCAGTCCATGGTTCGCGCCTGCTTCGGGAAGCGTCGCGCGACGTACCTCACGGGGAGCTGAATATGGGCTTGGCCGTCGCCACGGAGCTCGACCAAATCGACCCGGCGTCCTACCAGCGCGTGGTCGCGCTGACCTTCGACGCCACGGGCATTCGCCTCGGAGACGCGAAGCAGCGCATGGTCTCCGGTCGCCTTCGGCGCCTCGTGCACGAGGCCGGGCTCACGAGCTACGCCGCCTATCTCGAGTATGCGCAGCGGGATCCGGCCGAACGAAGCCGGCTCCTCGATTCGCTGACGACGAACGAGACCTACTTTTTCCGCGAGCCCGCGCACTTCGACCGCCTCCAGGAGGAGCTCGCAGCCGCCAGCGCGCCCTGGACCGTGTGGAGCGCGGCGTCCTCCACGGGGGAGGAGCCCTACAGCCTCGCGATCACGTTGCGCGAGTACCTCCCCAAGTCCCATCAGCGGGGCTCACGCATTCTCGCGACGGACGTCTCGCCCTCGGTCATCGCCGAGGCGCGGCGCGCGGTGTACTCCGGGCGCGCGCTGGCCAAAGTTCCGCCCGATCAGCTCGAGACCCACTTCGAAGATCGCGGCGACGGCCGTTTCCAAGTCAAGCAGTCGACGCGCTCCCTCGTGACCTTCGCTCGGCTGAACCTCATGGGTCCCTGGCCCATGAAGGGCCCCTTCGACCTCGTGCTGCTCCGAAACGTGATGATCTACTTCGACGAACCGACCCGCTGCTGGCTCGTCGAGCGCATCGCGGCACTCGTTCGACCCGGGGGCTATCTCTTCATCGGGCACTCGGAGACCCTCGGCGAGGACCCGGCGACGCTTCAGCGCTTGCAGCCCGCCGTCTACCGGCGGACCGACGTGCCCGCGCAGATCCAAGCGAGGCCCCGATGAGCGCAGGTCTGGCCGTCTCTCCGGTGCCCGGCACCCGGAAAGTCAACGTGGGCATCGCCGCGCTGGACGTCTCCGCGGACCCCGGCGTGCTCTTGATGACACACGCGCTCGGAAGCTGCGTGGGCGTCGCCCTTCACGACCCCGTCGCGCGGGTCGGCGGGCTCCTTCACGTTCAGCTTCCGGAGAGCCGCGTCGACCCGGCCAAGGCGGCGCTACAGCCGGCCATGTTCGTCGACACGGGGCTCCCGAAGCTCTTTCGTGAAGCCTATGCGCTCGGCGCCAAGAAAGAGCGGCTCATCGTCAAGATCGCCGGCGGCGCGTCGTTCTCCCATGGGGGCCGGGACGTCAACCGCATCGGCGCCCGCAACGTGGCGGCGGTGCGTCAGATGCTGATGCGCAACCGCGTGCTCGTCCGCAAGGCCGAGGTCGGCGGCAACATTCCTAGGACGCTCGCGCTCCATGTGGGGACCGGCGACCTCCTGCTCATGGACGAACGCGGCGAACGGAAGCTCTGAGAGGAAGACGATGTCCTTGGACGTACTGGTGGTCGACGACAGTCCCGTCATGCGCCGCATGGTTCGGCGCAATCTCGATCTCACGGGCTTCGAGCTTGGTGAGGTGCGCGAGGCCAAGAACGGTCGCGACGCGCTCGATAAGCTCACGGAGGCGAGCGTCGATCTGGCGCTCGTCGACGTGAACATGCCCGTCATGAACGGCATCGAGCTGATTCACGCGATGAAGGCCGACGAGAATCTCTCGGCGGTCCCCGTCGTCGTCGTCAGCTCGGAAGCCAGCGCGCAGCGCCGCGAGCAGTTCGACGCCCTTGGCGTTGGCTACGTGCGCAAGCCTTTTACGCCCGAGGACCTCGTCGAGGCCGTCATCGGCGCACTCAGCGGAGGAGAAAATGGAACTGCAGGACCAACTTTGGCGGGCAGTGGCCCGGACTTTTGAGTGCTTCTGTTTCCTCGTCCCCAACGAAGACGAGGGCCAGTCGCCGAAGGCCGACTACACGACCGCCGCGTGGCTCCCTTTCGCCCGCGTGGACGGCGCCGACTCGCTGTCCAAGGAAGGCAGCCTGACGCTCCGCGCGGAGCCGGAGCTATTGCAGCGTGCCCTCGAGGGCATGCTGGAGGACCCGTCTTCGGTCTCGCCGCAGGACGGCCTGGGCGAGCTCGCCAACGTCATCTGTGGACAGGTGCTCGGAGACGTGGCCCCCGAGTCGGTCTTCGACCTCGGCTCGCCCTCGGCGCTGGAAGGGGAGGCCCCGCCCTTCCCGTCCCCTGCGTCGTCCGTGAGGGCCGCGCTCGTCTTCGATGACGGCGTCATCGAGGTGGGTCTCCACCTGCCGAGCTAGCGGCGGTCCGTCATGGCCCCGTTGCGCCCCGGCCGGTGAGGACTTATCGCTCTCGGGCGATGACCGAACCCACTGCCACTCCGCGCGACGAGGACGAGCTCCGCGAGGCCATCGAGGGCATTCTCCGCCGCGTCCGTCATGACCGCGATGCCTGGGAGGCCGGCTTCGCCGAGCTGCACCGTTTTCTCAGCGGCGAGCTCGGCTCGCCGGCGCGGCATCTCTTGGAAGCTGCCGCCAAGCGTGAGCGCCTCGAGTTCCAGTGGAAGCTCGAGGAGCTGCTCGACGCCACGGCCGCGCCGAGCGAGCGAGCGGCCAAGGAAGCCGCGGCCAAGAAGGCCGACGCGGCGAAGCAGAAGGCGCTCGAAGATGCCGAGGCCGAGCTGCAGAAGGCCAAGGAAGAGCGTGAGCAGCAGGCCTCCACGCCGCTTCGGCCAGAGGACCTCGTGCCCATCTACGAGGATCCCCGCGGCATCGTGATCCACAAGCACGCCGTCGACGGGCGCTGGGTCCTCACGCAGGTCAACCCCATGACGGGGCAGCCACAGAGCGTGGAGCTCAACGACGCGCAGAAGACGCAGGTGCGTGCGGAGCTCGCGGGGAGCCCCTACTGGCTCGAACAGGCGGCGCCGCCGGCCCCGCCCGCGCCGGGCGAAGGCTGAGCGGCCGGGCTCTCCGGACGCCGGGCCTTGCCGACGCCCCGGTCCATGGCGCACGTTGAGGGCATGGTTGGCGTGGCGGAGGTCGCTCTGGCGCTCGCCCTGGTCTGCGGCGGCGCCCCGGCCCCCGCGGGGGTGGTGGGGCGCGAACCCGGCACCGGCGGGGGGCCGCGGCGCGGGGGGGGGATACCCGGTCC
>JBCCAW010000377.1:0-5873 GCA_039814655.1 Myxococcota bacterium
CGGCGAGGCGAAGGGGGCCACCTCGCGTACGCCCTCGATGCGGGTTCGCGTGGCGTCGAAGCTTCGGAGCGGTGAAGCGTCCTCGGGCCGGGCGACGAAACGGCCGCCGCTTTGCTCCGCCAGCGCGCGGAGCCGGTCCGGACGGGGCCGCGGGTCCGCGAGCTCGTCGCCGCCCAGCTCGACCACGAAGCCCTCCTCGCCGAGCGCCTCTCCCCCGTCCCGCACGCGCTCGACGACGACGCGGTACGCCCCCGGTTCCGCCGGCGCCACGAGCGTGCCTTCGAGCCCGCCCTCCGAGTCCGTGGCGACATCCTCGGCGGCGAGCTCCCGACCGTCCCCGTCGAGGAGACGGAGGCGAAGCGTCTCCCCGGCGACGGCCCGGTACCGCGCGTCCGCGACGCTCGCCACGACCCGCACCCGGCCCTCCGGCCCGTAGCGCTCGCGGTCCGTCGTCACGCGCGTCGGCTCGAGCGCCGGATCCCGGGAGAGCCAACGCACGGTCCGGTCCCAGAAGCGCTCGTAGGCGCTGGCATCGCCCGTGAGGCCCCCGCTCGTGATGCCCCATCTCCAGCTCGTGTCCGTCATCAGCGCGAGCACCCGGCCGTCGCCGTAGCTCCCCGCTACGAGCAGCGGATCTCCGGCCCCGCGCCCCGGGCGCCGCAAGAGCACCTGGCTTCCCTCGCGCACGCCGGCCACCCGGTTGCTCCCCTCCAGCGACCCAAGGCGCCGCCACACGGCACGGCTCGCGGCCGGGTCCCGCCGAAGCGCGACGATCGGGTGGCGAAGGAGGTCCGTCTCCACCGCGGGCTGGAAGCGTCCCTCTGCAAGCAGAGCGCTCGGCGTGTCGTCCCGAGGCAAGATCACCGGCAGCACCTCCGCTACCGGCGTGTTCCCGTACCCGCCGCTGCCAAACGATCGTTCGCCTCCAATCATCGCGAAGGCTCCGCCACGCTCCACATACTCGCGGATCCGCGGCAGATAGGCCGCCATCTGGTAGGGCCCGTAATCGAAGTTCTGAAAGAGCAGCACATCGAAGCTCCCGAGGTGCTCACGAAAGAGCTCATCGGTCGGGAAGGGAATGAGCGCCAACTCGTCCGGCGCGGCGAGGGTCAGATCGCTCGTCGTGCGAAGAATGAAAAACGAGATGAGATCCGTGCCGGGGTCGCGCTCGAGGAAAGCGCGAAGGAAGCGCACGTCCCAGCTCGGCTTGCCGGCCACCAGGAGCACGCGCAGCTTGTCCCGGGTCACGCGGACCAGAAACGCCCGCTCATTGTTGGCGGGGACCGCGTCGCCCTCGGCCACGGGAATGGTGACGCGGTACACGGCGCGGCCGAGGCGGCGAGGCTCGAAAGGGATGATGGCCTCGGCCTCCCCTCCTGCCGGGACGTCGACGAGCTCTTCGCGAACCACGCGATCGCCCTCCCACAGGGTGACCGGCATGGTCACGGCGCCGCCCTCGGACCGGAGGGCTCGAAGCACCACCCGCACTTCCGCTTCCGATCGCAAAAAGGCCACGGGGTCCGCCTCGAGCTCGGCGATGGCGTCGTCGACGAGCGGCTCCGCCCCACCGAGGGCCACGGCGTGCACCTTCACGTCGCTCTGGAACGGCGGGGCCCCGGCCTCGCTCTCCGCGCCATCGCTGACGACCACGATGGCCCCCAGGTCCTCGGATCCGGGACCCGTCGCGAGTTCGCGGAGCGCCGCGCCGAGACGCGTCTCGTCGTCCTTGGCCTCGAGGTCCCGGGCGAGCGTGTCGATGCCCGCCGCCCGGAGCTCGGAGCCGAACACATAGCCCGCGATGCCGTCCTCCGGCTCGGCGCTCCAGCGCGCGAGCAGCGCGCGGGCCGCGTCGACGCGAGCGCTCGGTCCGTCGGCCACGCGCAGGCTCCGGGAGCCGTCCACCAGCACTGCCAGTCGGCCATCGACTTGCCGGGCCTGGCGTTCGAGCCAGCGGGGCTGCGTGGCCACCAGGAGCGTAAGCAGCGCGGTGACGCTCCGCAGACCGAAGAGCACCACCCGGCGCGGGCGGGTTTCGGCGCGCCGCTCGCGGGTCGAAAGACCGACGGCGGCGAGCAAGGCGAGCGCGAGGAGCGCCGCCAAGAGCGGCGGCGCGCCCAGCTCGAAGGCCGCGAGCGCCCCGGGCATCAGGGCGTCCCGGCGCGACGCCGCATGATGAAGGGCGCGTGCACCTGGTCGTCCTTGTAGTCGAGGCAGAGGGCGTACATCACGAGGTTGACGCCGAGGCGGATGGCGAGCTCACGCTGTCTCTCCCCGCCGGGCGCGACCGTGTGTTGCCAGGTGCCGAGGTTGTCCCGGGCCCAGGCGCCGCCAAGGTCGTGCCGGCTGTAGACGAGGCCGACCCGCCCGTCGCGCTCGACGCCTTCGAGCTCGCCGGCCCCGCGCACGCGGCCCACGGGTCGCTGCAGCAGGAAGAAGCTCCGAAACACCGTGTGGTCCCGGGGCAGCGCGGCCATGCGGTCTTCGGGAAAGGCACGGCCAACGAGCCTGCGCACGCTCGTGTCGAAGCCCGCGCCGCTTCCCCCGGTCGCGTCGTCGATGAGCACGAAGCCGCCAAAGTCCACGAAGCGGCGCAAGCCGACGACCTCGGCCTCGGACACGGGTCCGAAGGCGCGGTCCCCCGCGAGATAAAGCAGCGGCGTCTCGAAGATGCTCGCGTCGTCGAGGCGCGCCCTGCCAGGGCGGAGCCGTGTCTCGATGGACGTCCGCTTGCGCACCTCCCAGGCGAGCCGGCGCCGCGCCGAAGGCCGCGGCTCCGGGAGGTCGTCGATCACCACGCCGCGCATCTCCACGCGTGTGGCATCGCCGATGGCAACGGCCAAGGCCGGCGCTCCGCACACGATGGCGGAAACGGTGGTCACGAGGAGCACCCGGCAGATGCGCGTCATGCGTCACCATAGTACGCGACCGGGCGCGCGTGGCAGAGCGCGCCCGGCTGGCTTCCGGTGCACAGGCGCTGCACGCTGCACGCATGCGCGCCTCCGTGCTCCTGCTCGCCACGCTCGGCGGAGTTCTCGCCGCCCCAGCCTGCGGCGGCGACGAGCGGCCGCAGGCCACCGCGCGCGAGGCCACC
Organism: Myxococcota bacterium; assembly: GCA_039814655.1. GTDB lineage: Bacteria > Myxococcota_A > Polyangia > Polyangiales > Houyiibacteriaceae > CALCTH01. Next base: position 3,092 of record JBCCAW010000377.1, read on the forward strand.
CGGGGCGAGGGCGACCGGCCCGAGGCCGCCGAAGCTTCCGCGCCCCCGCTCTTCTCTCGCAACCGTTCGCTCATGGGCACGGTCTTCGTCCTGCAGGCCGAGGCCCCGGAGCCCGTCGCGGCGCCGGCCATCGCACGGGCCTTCGACGAGATCGCCCGCCTCGAGGGCCTCCTGAGCGAATGGCAGGACACGAGCGAGGTCAGCCGGATCAACGCCGCGGCGGGAGAGGCGCCGGTGCCGGTGAGCGAGGACGCCTACCGGGTCGTCGAAGCCGGCGTGAACGTGGGCCGCTGGAGCGACGGCGCCTTCGACCTGAGCTGGGCCGCGCTCTTCGGAGCCTACGACTTTCGCCCGGGCCGCCAGCGTCTTCCGGACCCGGCCTCGCTCCAGCCGAAGCTCCAGCTCATCGACCACCGTCAGATCGTGCTCGACCCGGAAGCGCGGACCGTGTTCTTGACACGACCGGGCATGGCCATCGGCACCGGCGGGATCGCCAAGGGCTATGCGCTCGACCGCGCCGGCGCGATCCTCCGCGAGGCCGGCATCACGAACTACATGCTCTTCGGGGGCGGCCAGGTGCAGGTGCACGGCCGCCGCGAAGGACGGCCCTGGCGCGTGGGCATCCAGCATCCGCGTCGGGCGCAGGATTACTTCGCCTTCTTCGAGGCGGACGCGGGGAGCATCTCCACCAGCGGCGACTACGAACACTTCGTCGTCGACGGAGATGGGCGCCGCTGGCACCACATTCTCGACACGGACACCGGGCTGCCCGCGCGGAAATCGGTCTCCGTGACGCTCCTGGCGCCGAGCGGCCTCTACGCGGACGCCCTAAGCACGGCCGCCTTCGTGCTCGGCCCCGAGGGCGCGCTGGCCATGCTCGCGCGCCTCGCGGAGGAGGGTCCGCCCGGGGCGCGCGGCGCGGAGGTGGTGTTGCTCGACGCGGGCTGCCGGCTCCACGCCACCCCGGACACCGAGCGGCGGCTTCGCTACCGCATCCCTTTGGGCTCCGACGGGGTGCTTCCGGGTTGCGCGGACGCGCCCTGACACCGAGCGTGGGCGAGGGCCCGCGCCACACCGGGCCGCGGCGTCCGCAGCGCGAGGTACACGCCCGGACGGGGCGCCATGAGCTCCGGGCCAACGGTCACGTGCAGCCCGGCACGGAGCCCCGTGGGCGCCCTCGCCAGCACGAGGGCCGGCGCACCGAGGAGCGCCGCGACGGTGTCGCGGACCGCATGGAGCGCGGGCTCCGCATCGGCCTCGAGGCACGCCAGGGCCGGGCCGCCGGCCTCTTCCCAGGCTCGGACGAAGGCGTCGCCGAAGGCCCGGGCGCCGCTCCCCTCGACGAGCACGACGGCCCGGCCGAGGTCGTCGGAGCGCGGGGGCCTGGCGGGAGACGCTCCGGCGAGAGGCAACCGGCGTCGCGCCGGGGGCAGCGGCTTGGGCGACGTGCTCAGTAGTCCTCCCCCCCGCCGACGGCCGCGCCCCCGACGATAGCGATGCTCCGGCTAGCCCCGAGGCGCGTGGCCCCTGCCGCCAGCAAGGCGTCGGCGCCGGCCGCGTCCCGAATGCCTCCGGACGCCTTCACGGCCACGTGCGGGCCCACCACGCTCCGCATCAGCGCCACGTCGTCGACGGTCGCGCCGCCACCCCCGTAGCCCGTCGATGTCTTGACGAAGGCCGCCCCGGCCGCCTGGCTCAGCGCGCAGGCCACCACGATCTGTCGCTCGTCGAGGCGCACGGTCTCGAGGATGACCTTGACCGGCCGCTCCGCAGCGGCCGCCACGACGGCCCGGAGATCGTCGACCACCGCCCGGTGGTCTCCGTCGCGGAGCGAGCCGAGGGCCAACACGACGTCGAGCTCGTCGGCGCCGTCCTGCACCGCCCGCGCGGCCTCGGCGCGCTTCGCCGCGGTGCTTGCATCGCCGTGGGGGAAGGCGACCACGCTGCACACGCGGATGCCCGTGCCCGCCAGCCGCTCTGCGCAAAAGCCGACGTTTCGCGACGCGACACAGACCGAATAGAAGGCGTGGTCGACGGCCTCTTGGCAGTGCCGGTAGAGCGCCTCCCGTCCGGTCTGGGGGGCGAGGAGCGTGTGGTCGATGCGGCGTGCGAGATCCAGGCGCGCGACGGCCACACGGGGGGTGGGTTCCGCCTCGCCCCCGAGCGCTCCCTCCAGGCCGGGGTGCGCGGGCGCGAGCGGGGGGTCCAGGTCCTTCGGAGCCACGGCGTGGGTGTAGTACTCCGGGGAGGCGATCACCACCGGAGCGCCGCCGCGCACCCGCGCGCGGCAGCCTCGCCCGGAGCACGCGGCCCCGGGGACTGGGGGCCGTCGCGCGCGGCTGGTACAACGCCGGGGTGGACGTCACGTGTCCCCGCTGCGCGACGGAGTACGAGTTCGACGCGGCCCTCGTCGCGCGTCGCGGCACGACGGTAAAGTGCACGACCTGCGAGCACCTCTTTCAGGTGATGCCGCCGGCGGGCGCCGCGCTCCGCCCCTGGCTCGTGCGCCGGGCCGACGGCGCGAGCTGGGAGCTCTCATCGCTCAAGGGGCTCCAGCTCGCCATCGCCCGCGGCGAGCTCGGTCCGGCCGATACGCTCTCGCGGGGCGACGGCATCTTTCGCCCGCTGGGCGCCATTGCCGAGCTCACCTCGCTCTTCGCGGACGCGCAGGCGCGCCCCTCGGGTCCGCCCCGGGCGGACACGGTACTGGACGCCGGACCGCCCACGGCCCGCCCGGTACGCCTCACGTCCTCGAAGGCCACGCTCGCCGGCGTCGGCCGGC
>JBCCAW010000776.1:0-2178 GCA_039814655.1 Myxococcota bacterium
CCGAACTTCCTCTCACGAAATTACTTCGTTTTTGCTGGTCGTTAGTTCGGTTTGTCGGGTCCGTCCCCGGCGAGGCGGCCGAGGAGCGCGTAGGCCGTGAGCGCGAGGACCTCGCGGGCGGCGCCGCGCCAGCGCGGCCAGGGCTCGGCCACCGTGCCGGTGCCGTCGGCGCCGCGGAAATGGCGCCGGAAGACCCGTTCGGCGCGAAACACGTGGTAGGCGTCGGACACCACCAGGACCCGTGCCTCCGCGCCCAGCCTGGCGGCCGCGAAGCGCGCGTTCTCCTCCGTGGACGTCGACCGCTCTTCGAGGAGCAGCGCCTCCCCAGGTACGCCCGCCGCGCGCACGATGGCCGCGGCAACGCGCGCTTCGCTCGGCGGGTAGTCGCCCACACCGCCGGTGAGCAGGACGCGCGGCGCCCGACCCTGCCCGTAGAGCTCCGCGGCCAGAAGCGCGCGGCGCCGGAGCGCCGGGCTCGCCCGGCCGTTCGGCATCACGCGACAGCCAGCCACGACGATGGCGTCGTAGCGTCCCCCCGCCTGCCGCCGTCCGTAGCCGTCGAGGGCGAGGGCCGCGCCGGCGTAGGTCAGGAGAGCGCACACGGAGAAGACCAGGAGTCGGCGTCGGCGTGTGGTCGTGGGTGCAGGCACGGGACGGGGCAACGTACGGACCCCGCCGCCGTCATTCCCCCTCGTCGGCGTCGCGCTCGCCGGGGAGGGCGGCGCTCGCGCCCACGGGGTTCACGAAGGGCGGTCCCTCACCCGCGCCGCGCTCGCGGAAATGGTCGAGGGCCCAGCGCACGGTGGGGAAGGCCAGCTCGTCCCAGGGGATCTGTGCCCAGGTGAAGAGGCCGACCTCGAGGCTCTCCGGGCCCGCCGCGATGGCCGGCTCGGCGAGCGTCGCGCGGTAGAAGAGCTGCACCTGGGAAATGTGCGCGATGGAGTAGATGGCGAGGAGCGGACCCATACGAAGCCGCGCCCGCGCCTCCTCCCAGGCCTCCCGCGCCGCGCCTTCGGACGGCGTCTCGCCCAGCTCCATGTACCCCGCCGGGAGCGTCCAGAAGCCCGTGCGCGGCTCGATGGCACGGCGGCACAGCAGAACGCGCTCCTCGAGCGTCGCGACGCTGCCCACCACGATGCGCGGGTTGTCGTAGCGCACGAAGCCGCAGGTCTCGCAGACCAGGCGCTCCCGGTCGTCCCCCTCGGGCACCCGTCGGCGAAAGCGAACATCGGCCATGAAGAGGACATCGCCCGGGGAGCGAAGACCCGCAAGCCGCCCCACCGGCACCTGCCTCCCCCTTTTTCGTGTCCGGCGGCTCAGAGCGCGAAATGCCAGCCGAGCGTTCCGGCGAGCTCACGGAGCATGCGGTGACCGCGCACGGAGCCGCCCTTGGCGTTCACGCGCGGGCCGAAGACCGCGATGCCTCCGACGCGCGGCGCCACGGCAACGATGACGCCGCTCACGCCGCTCTTGGCCGGAAGCCCGGTCTCGCGAAGATACGTGCCCGACTCGTCGTACATGCCCGTCGTCGCCATGAGCGCGACCACACACGCGGCCGTCTCCCGGCTGACGATGCGCTCGCCGCTGCGCGGGGACACGCCTCCCTTCGCCAGCATCGCCGGCAGCCGCGCGGCCTCGACCACCGTCGCCTCGAAGGAGCAGAGCGCGAAGTAGGTCTCCAGCACCCGGTCCACGTCGCCTTCGAGCACGCCGTTGCTCTTGAGCAGGTAGGCGATGGAGCGGTTGCGGTCGCCGGTGCGGCGCTCGGAGAACATCACGCGCTGGTGAATGTCGAGGCGCGTGCCGTAGAGGCGTTCGGCCCAGCGCTCCATCCAGGCGATGCGGTCCTCGAGGTTGCCCTCGAGCAGGGAGCAGAGGGCGATGGCGCCCGCGTTGTCGAAGGGGTTCGAGGGCAGGGGCCCGTGCTCGTCGATGCGCGCCAGCGAGCTGAAGGAGTCGCCGCTCGGCTCGCTGCCCACCTTCGCGAAGACCGCCTCCAGGCCGCGCTCCTCGAGGAGCCCGATGAGCGGCAGGAGCTTCGCCGAGCTCTGCAGCGTGAAGCGATGCTCCGTGTCGCCGGCCTGGGCCGCCGAGCCGTCGCAGCGCACCCCCGCCGCGGCGGTGAGCGCGAGGTCCACGTTGGCGAGCTCCGGGATGTAGCGGGCGGGTTCACCGCCG
>JBCCAW010000325.1:0-6756 GCA_039814655.1 Myxococcota bacterium
AGGACGCCCTCTTCGAGACCCTCGAGGAGAACGGCTTCGACCCGAGCGAGGTCCGCTCGGCGCTGGAGAATGCCGGGGGCGGCCGCCGGCCCTCCTTGGGAATGGCCGGCGGAGGCCTTCGGCCCGGGCTGCTCCTCCGCTCGCGGGGCTGACCCGCTCCGGGCTGGCGCTCCCCAGCGCTGCCTGGCGCGAGCGCAGACAGGTTCGAGCCTTTCGGCTGGCTCCCCGATGGGTGAGCCCCGCCTACGCCGTTCCACCGAATACAGTCCACGTGGCCGGTCCCCGCGCCGACGTTGCGCTTCTAGCGGTGCCGACGGTCCCGCGGCAATGGACGGGATCTGCCGGCGGCCCAAGATCGATCGCAGGTTGGAAATGTGATCCTCGTTTCGGGCCGCTCTCCGGCTCGCTCACGCCTGGGAGACGGGAGCAGTTTGGTGGCGGACCGGCGGCCAGTGGCGGCCGATCCGCAATCTCGAGCGGCAGGTGACGCTCGGAATCGTTGGACGAAGTTGCGAGCCATCCTTTGGCACGTCTCGCGCAGTGCATGGCCACGTGGGCATTCGCCGCCAATGCACGCTTCCGGGCACGACGTACTTCGTGACGCGCCGAACGACGCGGCGGCACTACGTGCTGACGCCGGACGAGGGCGGGCAGGTGGAGCGGATGGCGCTCCATCTGCTCGGCTACTGCTGCCAGAAGTACGGCGTGAAGCTGCACGCCGTCTGCGTGATGTCGACGCACCTGCACTACGTGGTGACGGACCCGCGGGGCGAGATTCCGATGTTCTTCCAGGAGTTCCACCGGCTCCTGGCCAACAGCATCAAGGTCTTCCGGGGCTGGCCGGCGGAGGTCTTCGATAAGAACGCCACCACGCGCGTCGTGCTGCTCACCGCGAAGACGGACCTGAAGGAAATCGCTTACACCATCGCGAACCCAGTCGAGGCCGGCGCCGTGCGCTACGCGTCGGACTGGCCGGGGCTGACCACGGCGCCCGAGGACCTCGGCCACCGCGTCGAGCGCGTGAAGCGGCCGGGCCACTACCTCCGGGACGCCAAGACCTTCCCCGACGAGGTCGAAGTGCGCTTCGAGTTCCCGGCGCGGGTGGAGGCCGAGTTCGGCGCCGACGAGGCGCGGCGCATCCTTCGGGAGCGGGTGGCGTGTCTCGAGCGCGAGGCGCTCCAGAAGCTGCGGGCGAAGGGCTGGTCCTTCATGGGCCGGGCCCGCGTGCTCAAGCAGCCCCACACCAAGCGCTCGAAGAGCCACGAGGACTTCGGCTCCCTCTCGCCGAGGCACGCCGCCGGCGGCCACCTCGAGGCCGTGAAGGCGCACCTCGCCAAGGAGCGCGCCTGGAACGGCCACTACGACCAGAGCCTCGCGCGTTGGCGCGCTGGCGACCACGACGTCGAGTGGCCCGCCGGCACCTGGGCCATGGTCCGCTACCACGGCGCACGGGCGGCACCCCCGCCAGATGCCTCGCGACAGGCCGCCTGACCGGCGGCTGCAACGCTGGACGCGGCTCCGGCGGGGGTCGCTGCGTCCCCGGCGTGAACGTCCGCCTCCGCACCCTCATCATGGTCGGACTATTTCGCCCCGGACGGAACGCCGCGCGGTCACGACGGCTATCCCGGCGATGACGGCTTCGGCAGTCCGACCACGCCCCGCGGGAATCGGCCGGGCGAGGCAGGAAGAACCGCGGGCTCCGGAGCTCAACCAGCGACGGATCTTCGGGCAGATCCCTAACTTGCGCCGGCAGTGAGCCGAGCTGGCAAACGTTAACCGAGCGGGCTGGAGGGCGCGGGAGACTCGCAGCGCCGCTGCGGCGGCTGCGCTGCGTCGCGAAAACTGGTACGCCGGGAGGCACGATGAAGGTACACGGGCTTCGCACGCTCGGCGCTCTCCACGCTCTGACCCTCGGCCTAGGGGGCTGCTTCGCAGCCAGCGCGCCGGGCGCCGGCGAGGACGCACGCGGCCTGGATGCCGGCGCAGCCTTGGACGCGGGCGATGGCGCGACCGGTGGCGACGGCGCCATCCTCGACGAAGGTGCGCCGCGCACCTTCGTGTTCGAAGGGGTCGTCCAGACCGAGGACGGGGTGGCCCTCGAGGGCGCGCACGTTGCGCTCGACCCGGCGGAAATCGCGCGACGCGAGACCCGTACCGACGCCGCGGGCGCGTTCCGTATCGAAGTCCCGACCCCGCGGCTGGACGTATTCGACGTTGTGATCGCGCTCGAGGGATACACCATCAACGCCTTCGATGGGTTCAGCGCGGCGGACGTCGCGGAGCTCATCGCGGCGCCGGTCGTGCTCGACGCCTTCGCGGCCCCGCGTCCCGGGACTCTCCGGGTGGACATCAACGCGACGGGCGTCCCGGACGGTGGCCAGTGGTGCGTCAGCGCGGCGCTCCGTGGGATCGAGTGCCGGGCCTCCGACGAGACGTTCGGCGGCGGTTTCTCCGTGCCTGACGACGCCATGAAGCCGGGCTACTTCTACGCCTTCGCCTTCGGACCCGACGAAGAGCTCTTCGACTTCGTGCGGGGGGAATGGGAGGAGGGCGACGATCTTCGCGGCACGGCGGTGTTCGACGGCGTCTTTGAGGACGTGCCCGAGACCACCGCGTGGACCGTGGCGCTCCCCGAGGACACGGAGAGCCCCTTTCGCACGGAAGACTTCGACGACGACCGCTTCGCGGGCCGGTGGCCCACCTGGCTCGCCGTCGCCGAGCCCGTCCCCCCGCCCTTCGGCGCGCTGTACAGGAGCGTCATGACCGATCTCGTGGTCGAGGAGACGCAGGTGACCTTCCGTTTGCAGGTGTTCCCCGGCCCGGCGGAGCCGGTGTGGTTCATGAACGGCGTGGCGAGCCGGACGGAGAGCGGCCCGGTCGACGTTTTCTCGAATCGTTTCTTCTCGGCCCCGCCCTCTCCGCCGACCTTGACGTTCCTCGACGTGCCTCGCGTGATCGCCGGAAGCCGCTGGGACGATGCCTTCTCGTGGACGGCGCCCGCCGCCGACGTCGACCACTACGAGCTCCGTTTGGGGGCCGGCCGCGGCCAGGCGGTGGCCATCTCCCTCTTGGCGAAGGGTACGTCGGCGACCGTGCCGCCTTTGCCGTCCAGCTACGACCGGAGCGTGTCCTTCCCGGTCCGGGGTGCGTCCGGAGTCGCCTGGTCCATCGCCACGCGCGGGAGCCTTCCCCGGGACGGGCTCTTCGGCGCGGACGGCGAGATCGCCCAGGGACCCGTCCGGCCCATCCGCTGGTGAGCACGGGCGCGCTCCGGCCGCTTGCTCCATCGCGCCGGACTCCGCGTCAGCGGAAGGCCTGGCTCAACGCCTCGATCTGCGGCCGCCATAGCGGGCGCGTCGCCATCGACGAGGCTGCGCGAGATCAGGCCCTACGCCCTCAACGAGGCTGGGCCCCTACACGTGCCAGAAGCGTGACTAAGGATGCGCTTGCCGGCCGCTTCAGCGGGTCCGCCCACCGCCCCTGAGAAGACGGCGGGCCCATGCCCCCGCGCTCCGGGCGGCTTCGTAGAAGTGGGCCTCCGCAAGCTGCGGAAGTTCCACGAAGGACTGCTCCGTCCTGAGCGCCACGTAGCGCTCGGCGCCGTGGAGCTCGTGACCTCGCGTGCTCTCGGCGTCCTGCCGGAGGCGCCGAGCCAGCGTGAAGTCGTGGTCGTGCGCCGCAAGGAGCAGCGCCATGGTCTCGAGTGCGTCGGCGAGGAGGCCGTACGGGTCACGGAAGTCCGTCGGCCGTCGCGCGCGCGTCAGGAGGACCTCGACGGCGAAGCGCGCGCGTGGGCCGAGCCAAGATGCGGCCTCGAGGGCGGTGCCGAGCCGAGTGACGGCATTGCTGCTCATCGGGGTATCCGGGTGCATCTCGCGGCGGATCTTCTCGATGAGGGCTGCCTCCACGGCGGTCGCGTTGGTCTCGCCGCCGTTCAAGAGCAGCGCTTCCAGGGCCTCTGGGCCCGGCGTGCGGCTCAGCAACCACGCGCCATGGGCGCGCGAGTGCGCCTGGCTCGAGCCGAGGAGGGTGCTGAGTACTCCCGCGCCCACGGCACCCACCTCCTCCAGGAGGCCTCGCGCGGCCGCCCGGCTGACCGTCGGCCGCGCATCGTCGACCATCATCAGGCGGACCTCGCGGGTCGCGCGGCGGTCGAGGTGGCGAAGGCTGGTCAGCGCTTCACGGGCTGCCCTCGGGGGGCCGTCGAGGGCGGGCACGAGCGCCTCCCAGTCCCCGGGGCGTCCGACGTCGCCGACGCCGGCGACGACCCCCCGGGAGAAGGGCCGGCGTGCCAGCTCGGCCAGGTAGTAGGAACGCGCATCGAAACCGGCGTCCGCTTCGCGCAGGTGGAAGCGCGCCACCTCGCGGACGCTGCGGACGACGTCGGTGAGGTACCGCCTCAGGGCCGGTGCGGATGAGGAGGGTCCCTGCGTCGCGACCAGCGCTTCCAGGCACAGCCGTCGAATCTGGCCGGAAGCGTCGCCAAGGCCGCGCTCGAACTCGCCGAGGTACTCCGGCGCCCGCGGCAGGGCCCGCAGCACGCGTCGGCGAAGCTGCAGGTCCCCCGACGCCAAGAGCAGCTTCCGTTGGTCGGGCGAGAGTTGCCCCTGGGCGATGAGAACCTCGGCGAGGACGCGACGCCGCTCCGCGGCCCGCGGGGATCGGCCCGCGATGGGCCGCAACGCCGCGGTGAGGGGTTCATCCGGGAGCGCGCCCGCCCGCGCGTCCAGCTCGTCTGCGAGGGGCTGCACGTCTCGGCGCGCGAAGTTCCGTAGTCGCCGCGCCAAGGGGAGGACGTCGAGGAGCGCGTCCGGGCCCGCGCGCTCGAGCAGTTGCCGCGTGTGCCAGAGCGCCCGGGTGCGGACGGGGCCCACCCAGTCGACGCAGCGAAGCAGCAGCCACGGCAGCGCTTCGTCCCCGGCGTCGGGCAAACGCTCGACCGCCTCGGCCCGCACGTAGCCACTCGGATGCCCCGCGACCAAGCCGAGCAAGAGCGCGTCGTCACCAGGTAGGTCCCCGACCTCGTCGGGCCCCATGCGCCTCCACCCGTGCGGGACCCAGCCGGACTTCTCCCAACTGGCTCGAACCCGCTGGTCGACCCGGACGAGGTCCCTCCGCGGAAGCGGGTCCACGATGGCGCGGGCGGCCTCGAGCGCGACCTGCGCGAGACCCTCGAGCACCTCGGCGGTCGGGCGCCTTTGCGAGTGAAGCCACCCTCGGCGTGTGAGGTAAGGAAGGAGGGCCGGCAGTACATGAGGCGAGCCCGTCCGCCCGAGCCCCCGGAGAATGCGCGTGTGGGTGTCCGGTTTCACCCGGAGCGCGACCTCGGCGGCAAAAAGCCGCTCGATGAGCACCTCGGTACCCTCCCCCATGGGACCGGTGTAGCGCGCGTAGCGCGTCGGTGCAGTGGCGGCCGCGGGCGGAGGTGGCGACGCTGCGCTCGTGTTCGAGGTTCGCGACGCGCGGGTGCAGGAGTGGTCGGCGCTTCGCACGCTCGTGCGCGACGCCATTCGGGACACGTACCCCGACATCGTGGCCCGAACGCCGTGAGAGCCTAGCCGCGCAGCACGCGGACGGCGTCGTCGATGGCGCCCAGCACAATGGGCACTTCGGTGAGTGCGTTCGGCCAGTGCGGGGCGAAGCGGAGGTTGCCGCAGGGGACGGCGCAAGCCACGCCGCGCTCGCCGAGCGCGTGCTGCAGCGCCGGCGCGTCGATGCCTTCGGGAGCGCCCACGCACAACGACCCGCTCCGCGCCGCCGCGTCCGCGGACCGGAGGCTCGTGAAACCGCGGGCGACCAGACCGGGCTCGAGCGCGTCCAGGTAGCGCTGCACGTGCGCGAAGATGGCCTCGGTCCCGAGCTGCGCGAGCAGCTCCACGGAGCCCTCGAGCGCCGCGTAACCGAGCGCGTTGCCGGCGCCGCGCTCGAAGACGTCCGCCGTCGCCTTGAGCGGCCGGTCCCGGCGCAGGTGCCCCGGGCCGAGGAAGAGGAAGTCGAGGGCGTCCTCGTGGCTGAGCCAGCCCGCGGTGCGCGGCACGAGCGCCGCCTGCCGCTCTGGCGCCACGTAGAGGAGCCCCGCGCCTTCGGGGCCCATGAGCCATTTGTGCCCGCCGCTTGCCAGGTAGTCGACGCCGGCCGCTCGCACGTCGAGGGGCACGACGCCGAGCCCTTGAATGCCGTCGACGAAGAGCTCGGCTCCGTGGGCCCGGCAGCGCGCGCCGAGGGCTTCGAGGGGCATTCGAAAGCCCGTCTGAAAGCGCACCCAGCTCACGGCGAGCAGCCGCGCGCCGGCGAGGTGCTTCTCCAGCGCGGCCAAACCCTCTTCGTGGGACCGATGAAAGGCCTCCGTGGGGAGCACCTCGAGCGTGAGCCCAAAGGCCCGAGCGGCGGTCTGCCAGGGCGTGACGTTGGCCGGAAAGTCGCCGTCGAAGACGAGCACCCGGTCCCCAGGCGACCAGTCGAGACCGAGGGCGATGTCCGTCACGCCGGTGGAGGTGTTGAGCACGAGGCCGAGGTCCTCGGCGCGCGCCCCCATGAGCGCGGCGAGCGTCTCTTTGAGCGCCTCGCGCCGGGGCTGCCACGCCTTGAAGCCGCCGAGGCCGTCCCGCCCGTAGTCGGCGAGGCACGCCGCCGCCCGCTCCTGCGTCACGCGCGAGGCCGGGCTGATGGCCGCGTGGTTCAAGTAGGCGCGGGCTTCGAGGTCCGGGAAGAGCGAACGGTCCCCGAGCACGGCGGTGGCCGGCGCATCGCTCATGC
>JBCCAW010000401.1:0-5533 GCA_039814655.1 Myxococcota bacterium
CCACTTCTTCATCGTCGACCGGCTCAAGGAGCTCATCAAGTACAAGGGCTTTCAGGTCCCGCCGGCGGAGCTCGAGGCGCTCATCGTGCAGATGCCCGGGGTGGCCGACGTGGCCGTCATCGGCGTGCCCGACGAAGAAGCCGGGGAGCTTCCGAAGGCCTTCGTGGTCCGCGCGCCCGACGGCGGCGTCACCGAGGAGACCGTGAAGGAGTTCGTGAAGGGTCACGTCTCCAGCTACAAGCAGGTGCGCCTGGTGGAGTTCGTCGACGCCATCCCGAAGAGCGCAAGCGGCAAGATCCTTCGGCGCGAACTACGCGACCGCTGACGCTCGCTCGCGGCTGGCCCGGGTCCCGCGCGGCGGATTCGGTTACGAGCGCTCCGGGCCGCGCGTCTCGGGCCGGTTTGCCCACCGCGAACTCGCTCCGGCGTCACGTGCCACCTGGCATCCACACGCGGGTCACGCCTACCGAGACGTCAGCCCGGTTGCGGGGACCGCACCGAGAGGGCCGCCAGGCACGCGAAGCTCCCGAGCACCAACGCCGTGCGGACGGTGTGGAGCAGGTCCCAGCGGTCGAGCGTCGCGAGCGCGGTCGCCTCGTCGAGGGTCCCGGACGCAAGAGCCGGGTTCAGGTCGTTGCCGAAGACCACGAAGTTGAAGGCCTGACAACCGAGGAGCCCCAGGAGCGCGCCGATCCAGAGCCAGCGGACCGGCTCGCGGCGATGTACGACGAACGCCCAGACCATGGCCCCGATCGAAGCAAGGTGGAGCGGGGCCATCATCGGGGGGAAGTGCGTGAAGGGGCCGGCCCACCAGGCCTGGACCTCCGGGCCGCTCAGGTCCTGCCAGTAGGGAACGAGGCCGACCGCGAGGAAGAGGAAGATGAAGGCAACGGCCGTGACCGTGGCGAAGGCGAGCGTGAAGGCGAAAGGACGGGTTGGGATCTGCACGGTTCGGGGCTTACCGTCGCATGCGCTCGCCCGGCGCGCGAACACGCGCTCCCCCGCCCCCCAAGCAGGCAGGTAACGTTTCGCATGACGGATGTTACGTGAAGTCGGGCGGGTTCACTAAGAGCATCGCCCGGGGCCCGCTCGAAGCTGGCACCCTGTCCGATGAAAGGTGCCCACATGCCCGATGCCGTTCTGTACGGCTGGCCCTACGTCGGCCTCGCTCTCGCGGCCGGCCTGCTCCTCTACTTGGTCTTCGAGCCCCGCCCGGCGAACGCGACGCCGCGCTGGCGGGACCCGGCGTTCGTCCTGCCGCTGCTCTGGCCGATGTACATCGTCCACCAGTTCGAGGAGCACGGCATCGACATCTTCGGGCGTCGTTACTCGTTCCTCGAGGCCTTCTGCCACACCATCGGCTACGCGAGCGTGGACCTGTGTCCGGCGGACCCGGTGTTCATCTTCTGCGTGAACGCCATCGCGGTCTGGGTCGGCGGCATCCTCGCCTTCGTCTACCGCCGCCGCTGGCCCCTGCTGGCCGCCTGCGCTTGGGGCATTCCCCTCGTGAACACGTTCACGCACGTCGCCGGGGCGCTTCGCAGCGGAGGCTACAACCCTGGGCTGCTCACCGGACTCGTGCTCTTCCTTCCCATGACGTACTGGATGGCGCGCACCGTCGTCGACGCCGGGCTACTGCGCTGGCGCGACATGGGCTGGGTCGTCGCGAGCGGTGTCGCGACGCACGTGGTGCTGCTGCTGTCGATCGTCCTCTACGCCGGCAGCGCCATCAGCTGGGGCACGCTGCAAGGGGTGAACGCGCTGAACGGAGCGACGCCGCTGCTGGTGGCGTGGTGGGCGGAGCGCCGTCGCGCCCGCGCGCAGTGACGTGGTGGGCGGAGCGCCGTCGCGCCCGCGCCCAGTGACGTGGTGGGCGGAGCGCCGTCGCGCCCGCGCCCAGTGACCAACCCGCGGGCGCTTCGTCGCTATGGCGGCGGCGCGAGGCGGAAGGAATAGGTGAGCGGCACGGACCCGGGCACCTCGTCCGTGGGCGGGTTGTCGTCATCGCAGTCGCGCCAGTCGTCTTCGACCGTGAGCGTGTACTCCGTGCCGGCGGTCAGCAGCACGGGCGGCACCAGGCGGAAGCCGATGTTGCGATAGCGCCCCGGGTCCGCGTCGAACTCGTCGCGGCCCACGACGTCGTCGATGAACCCCTCGCCGAAGTCAACGGCGTCGAAGGTGGTCGTGTCCGGCGAATCCACGCGAAGTTCGAGATCGCCCGGCTGGAGCCGCACGGTCCCGACGTCGGCGCGCATGCATTCATTCCAGACCAGGAAGGTCACCGAGTTCCGGTCGCCATCGTTGCTGCCCGGCCGGGGCGAGGGGGCTCCGTCGAGGTCCAGCAGGAAGGGCCGGTCCGTGGTCTCCACGACGCCCTCGTCGGCCCCCACGTCGGGCCCCTCGTCACGGAGCAGGGCTAAATCGGCGGGCCCGAGATCCGGATCGGAAGGCGCCGGATCCGAGGGTGCCGACCCGGGACCGGTGACCACGCTCTGGAAGCAGCCGCCGAGGGAGAGAGAGAGCGCTGCGAGCCATGCCGCGACGCGTCCGATTCGAATCAACGTGCCCATGTGCACGCTCCTTCCAAGCAAGTGAGGCCGCCAGCCTATCGCAGCGCCAAGGGGCCGGCGATGTGACGGCCCGGGGCCCTCAGGGTGCCGGGCCCGTCGCGGGCTCGCGGCGCAGCTCGATGCATCCGCGGTCCGGTCGTCGGCCGACGCAACCACTTCGGCTCGAGGTCCCGGCGCGGGAGCGAAGTCGCCTTCCAAGAGCCTGCTCGCGGCGCTGCCTCGGCCTGGCTCACCTCGCTGACGCTGCACGAGTCACGAACCCATAAGGGCCCAACTTCACTCACAATTCGTCCCAACGCAGCTCCGAAAAGCAGGTCCCCGCAGGGACGGATCGTCGCCGAGCAGGGTCCGCACCCTCGTCGCGCGGGGGACTGACCGCGCTCGCGCGCCCGTGCTCGATGGCCGGTCCGGATTTCGGTCCGGTCGACACCGGGGACCGATGGGCTGGGAGCGGGGGACCGATCACGCAAGAGCGGGGGACCGATTCCTCCGGACGCCCTGGGGCGAAGCGGCGAGGGCTCGACCTTCGACCGCACGAACGCGGGTCCGTTTGGGTCCACTGCGCGCGGACGGTGCAAAGACCTCGTAGGGGACATCCGCCGCGCGCCCAGCGGGCGAAGGGGCATGCCCGATGACGGTGATCGCCCCTTTCGCGACTGAAAATCACTCGCGAAAAAGGCCGCCATCCACAGCCCACGTGGCCGCTATCGATCGCGATACGGCGGGCTCTGGGAGCGACGGAAACCCGGATCAAAGGCCCCGGGGGTATTAACCTAGAAGGCGCAGCCGCGCGCCTGCGGGTCGGCGTTTTCGAGCGCGGCGGCAAAGTCCCGGGGAGCGTCCCAAGGGTCGAAGCCGCCGCGTACGGTGCCGCGAAGAACCTGGCCCCGATAGACGCCTGGGGCGTCCACGCCCGCGGGCCGGAGGTGCGCGCGCACGATCACGGTCTCGTCGTCCGCCACGGGGACGGGACCGCCGCTGCGCGTGAAGGGCTGCTCGTCGACGTGGCTGTGGGCCAGGATGCGTCGGTAGGCGAGGGTGCCGTCCGCGCGAAGGACCTCCCACCAGTCGGCGTAGCGGTCGCAGCCGGTCTCGTCGCTCTCGACGGTGACGGCGAAGGTGTAGGCGCCGGCGCTGCCCGTGGCGCGAACGGCCGTCACCGAGGCCCGCGGGGCATCCGCTTCCGCGTCCCGGCCGTGGTCCGGGTCCGCCGGGGCCCCCTCGTCCGGTCCCGCAGGTGCGGGCGCTTCCGGAGCGGCGCAAGCGAGCAGGCAGACGAGGAGCAGCGAACGCGCCATGCGCCGTGCATCGCAAGGGCGCCGCCGCGACGCAAGGGGCGTGGCGATGGCGTAAGGTGCGGGCGATGACGCTCCCGCCCGGCTTCCTGTGGGGCACGGCCACCTCCTCGCACCAGGTCGAAGGCCATACGGACAACGATTGGACGGACTGGGAGAGCCAGCCCGGTCGCATTCACGACGGCACACGGAGCGGCGGCGCGGCGGGCTGGTGGGCCGGCCAGGCCGAAGAAGACCTCGCGCGTGCGGCGGCCCTCGGCCACAACGCGCACCGCATGAGCCTCGAGTGGAGCCGGCTGGAGCCGGAGCCGGGGCGCTACGACGACGCCGCTTTCGCCCGCTACGCCGCCATACTGAAGGCGGCCCGGCGCCTGGGCTTGCGCGTCATGGTGACCCTCAACCACTTCACACTCCCGCGCTGGGCGTCGCGCGGAGGGGCCTGGCTCGACCCGCAGCTCCCGGAGCGCTTCGCGGCGCTCGCGGCCCGGGCCGGGGAAGCCCTCGCGGGGCAGGTGGCGCTCTGGGCCACGCTCAACGAGCCCGCCGTGCTGGCGACCATGGGCTACATGCGGAGCACCTGGCCGCCGGGGCTCGGCGACCCGCTGGCGGGCTTTCGCGCGCTGGCGGCGCTCCTCGAGGCCCACGCGCTCGCCTACGCGCAGCTGAAGCGCGTGCAGGGGGCGCCCGTCGGCCTGGTGCTCAACCTCCCGCTCTTCGAGCATGCGCGCCGGGACAGCGGGGACCTTGCCGCGGCGCGGGCCCAGGACTGGGCCTTCAACGGGGCGAAGCTGCGCGCGCTCTCCACAGGGTGGCTGCTGCCCCCGCTCGGCGTGCCCCGGCGCCTCCCGGGACTTCGCCGGGCCTACGATTTTCTGGGGCTGAACTACTACGGCCGCTTCGCCGTGCGCTTCGACGGAGCGGCGCCGGAGCAGCTTTTCGGGAGGCACGTTCAGCGGCCGACCGTCGCCACGGAACACAACGATTGGGGGCAAGTCTGCCCCCGGGGCCTGACCGAGCAGCTCCTTCGCCTCGCGCGCCTCGCGGCGCCGGTCTACGTGACCGAGAACGGACTCTACGACCCCACGGACGCGGCGCGGCCGGACTTCCTCGTGCGTCACGTCGCCGCAATCGAAGACGCCGCGCGCAAGGGCGCCGACGTCCGCGGCTACTTCGTCTGGAGCCTGGTCGACAACTTCGAGTGGGCCGAGGGCTGGTCCGCTCCCTTCGGCCTGCTCGCGCTGAATCGCGCCACGGGCGAACGGAGCGCCCGGGCGAGCGCGGAAGCCTACGCGGCGATCATTCGGGCCGGTGGCGTCGAGCCCCTGCCCCAGGCGCCCACGCCCAACTGAGCGTCGGCCCGGCGCAACGCCGGGTCAGAAGCGGGCGCTCGCCGCGACCGTCGCGCCCCCGGGCCGCGGCGCGACGCCGAGGCCGTCGAGCCGCAGGCCGGCCTCGCTTCGCTCCTGAACCGCGACGAGCTCCCGATAGCCACGCCAGCGTCGCTCGGCATCGCTCGGCGTCGCGAGCGTGACGATCCCGCTGATGACGCTGATCGCCGAGCCGATGATGACGAAGTAGTCGAAGGGTTGGTCGATGTTGAAGTCGTTCGGCGCGAGGTACACGGGCAGGACCGCGGCGCCCACGGCCAGGTTGAGACCGCCGTCGACG
>JBCCAW010000431.1:0-5227 GCA_039814655.1 Myxococcota bacterium
GCGGCGGCGAGGAGCGCGGCCTTGTAGCCGGCGAGGCTGGCCTGCGAGGAGAGCGCGTCCATGGACTGGGCCCGCGTGATGCGCGGGATCAGCTCCATGGCGATGCTCGTCACCTTCGCGTCCCGAAGGGCCTTCACCATCTCGAGGTTGCGGTCGGGCTCGAGGAAGCCGACCAGCACGGCGCCTTCCTTCAGCTCGGCGGCCTGGCTCGGCTCCGGGCCGGCGACGCCCACGACGACATCGGCCTGGCCCCACTCCGAGGCGACGTCCTCGGCGATGGTGGCACCGGCGTCCGCGTAGGCGGCGTCGGAGAAGCCGGCAGCGAGGCCTGCGTCCTTCTCGACGACGACCTCGTGCTGCCCCTTGAGCAGCTTGCCGACGGTCTCGGGCGTGGCGGCGACGCGCCGCTCACCGGGGGCGCGCTCGTGGGGAACTAGAACTCGCATGGACGCTGTCGGGGCTCGGGGAAGGGGGCTCCAGGTCGGACCGGACCTGTGGCGGATGGGCGCGTGTAGCACGCTCGGCGGCGTACGTGGGGGGCCAGAAGGCGCAGAAAATCACGGCTAGCGCCGTCTTGGGACGGTCTCGGCAGCGCCGGTCGCGGCCGGGATATGGTGGCCCTTCCGGCGAATGGGAAGGGGGCGACTTCGCTGGCCTCCGCGCTTCGGGACGTAGCGGGTCAGCCCTCGTGTTGCTTCGACGCCGCGGAGAAGGAGGCTTTCTGCGCGTCCGTGGCCTCCGTCTGATACGTCGCGCGCCACTCGTCGTAGGGCATGCCGTAGACGATTTCCCGGGCGGCGGCCTTGTCGAGGTCGTGGCCCTTCGTGGCGGCGGCTTCGCCGTACCAGCGCGAGAGGCAGTTCCGGCAAAAGCCCGCCAAGTTCATCAAATCGATGTTCTGCACGTCGGTCCGCTCGCGGAGGTGCTCCACGAGGCGACGAAAGGCCGCAGCTTCGATCTCGGTGCGCGTCGCGTCATCCATGGCGCAGTGCCTAGAGCCGCGGTGCACGGGACGCACGGGTTGGCGCCGGCGCTCCCGACGGAAAAAGGTCGCCCGACCGCCGGCAAGGGGGAGGGAGGGGAGAGGAGCCGGCGGTCGGGCGATGGAGGGAGTCAGTGGGTAAGATGCGCGAGGGACCGATGCGTTAGCCCGCCACGCAGGGAAAGCGCTCAGTGCGTCGGAGCGTGCGTGCCGAAGTCGTCGCCGCCGAGCGTGGGTCCGGTGGGCTCCGGCGCGTGCGGCAGGAGCGCGGCCTCGAAGACTTCGCGCATGTCGCTGACGAAGGTGATCTCGAGCTCCTCGCGGATGCTCTCGGGGATCTCCTCGGCGTCCGGGGCGTTCTTCTTCGGGAGCACGATGCGCTCGAAGCCCGCGCGATGCGCCGCGAGCACCTTCTCCTTGATGCCGCCCACGGGGAGCACGCGGCCACGGAGCGTCGCTTCGCCGGTCATGGCCAGGTCCGGCCGTACCCGGCGCCCGGTGAGGAGCGACGCGAGCGCGGTGAACATGGTGACCCCCGCCGAGGGGCCGTCCTTGGGCACGGCGCCCGCAGGCACGTGAACGTGCAGGTCCGACGATTCGAGGAAGTCCGGATCGATGCCGAGCGTCTCCGCATGCGTGCGCACGTAGGCAAGCGCCGCGCGTGCCGATTCGGTCATCACCTCCCCGAGCTTGCCGGTGATCTCGACCTTGCCCTTTCCGGGCATGCGCGTGGTCTCGATGTAGAGCACGTCGCCGCCCACGGGCGTCCAGGCCAGGCCCGCGGCCACGCCCGGCGGTCGCTCGAGCTCGGCCTGGTCCCGCAAAAAGCGCGGCCGACCGAGCACGTCGCGGAGCCGCGCTTCGTCGATGAGAACGGCGCCCTCGTCGTCGCTCTTGCGCACCACGTCGAGGGCCACGGCCCGGAGGAGCTTGGCGAGCTGCTGCTTCAAGCGGCGCACGCCGGCTTCGCGCGTGTATTCGCCGATCACCTTTGCCAAAACGCCGTCGTCGAGGGCCACCTGGTCAGCCTTCAGCCCGTGCCGGTCGAGCTCCTGAGGCCAGAGGTGCTTGTCTGCGATGGCGGCCTTTTCGCCCGCCGTGTAGCCGCTGAGCTCGATGATCTCGAGCCGGTCACGAAGCGGGAGCGAGAGCGTCGAGAGATCGTTGGCCGTGGCGATGAAGAGCACCTCAGAGAGGTCGAAGGGCAGACCCAGGTAGTGGTCCGTGAAGTGCGCGTTCTGCTCCGGGTCGAGGACCTCGAGCAGCGCCGCTTCCGGGTCTCCGGCCCAGCCGCCGCGGGCGACCTTGTCGATCTCGTCGAGCACGACGACGGGGTTTTTCACACCGGCCTTTCGAAGCGCCGCGACGAGGCGACCGGGCATGGCGCCCACATAGGTGCGCCGGTGGCCGCGAATCTCCGCTTCGTCGCGTATGCCGCCGAGGCTGACGCGGACCAGGGGCCTTCCCGTCGCGTCGGCGACGGACTGGGCCAGGCTCGTCTTGCCCACGCCGGGCGGGCCGACGAGGCAGAGCGTCGTACCCCGCGCCTCCGGCGCGAGACGCAGCACGGCCATGTGCTCGAGGACGCGCCGCTTCACGTCCTCGAGGCCGTGGTGGTCGGCGTCGAGGGCTTCGGCGACCTCGTCGAGGTCGAGGCGTGCCTCCGAACGTTCGGCCCAAGGCAGCTCGGCCACGGTCTCGAGAAAGGTGCGGATGACGTTGGCCTCCGGCGACTGGTTGCCGAGGGAGGTCAGGCGCTTGAGCTCCCGGTCGACGGTCTTGCGCGCCTCTTCGCCGAGCTCGAGGCCTTGGAGCTTCTCCCGGAGCTGCTCCAGCTCGTCGCCTTCTTCCCCGTTCAGCTCGCCGAGCTCCTTCTGGATGGCCCGAAGCTGATGCCGGAGCATGGCCTCTTTCTGGTTCTTCGAGAGCTCGCTCCGGACCTCCGAGTCGACCTTCTGGCGGAGCTCGGCGCGGGCCCGGGCCTCCTTCACCAGGTTGGCGACGAGGCGGAGCCGTGCGGGCACCGAGCGCTCGTGCAGCACCTCGAGCTTCCGCTCCGTCGGCGTGTCGATCCACGCCGCGGCAAGGTCCGCGACGGCGCTCGGCGTGGCCTTGGCGAGCGCGCCATGGAGGCTCGCGTCCTTCGGCGCCAGGCCCTGGAGATGCGCCCGAAGGCTCTCGGCCAGCGCCTCGGTCTCCGGGGCCTCGGCGTCGAGGTCGCCGAGCGGTGCGACGCGGACGTGCCAAAAGGGGCTCTGGCTGGTGAGGGCCTCGACGGAGACGCGCTCGCGGCCTTCGACGACGAGCATGAAGCCGCGCTGGCCCCGGTCGACCTTGTCGCGCACGACGGCCAGCACGCCAACGGAGTGCACGTCGGCCAGCGCCGGGTCTTCGACCTTCGGGTCGTGCTGCGTGGCGAGGACGAGTTCGTCGCCCGCGGAGAGCGTGCGCGCCAGCTCCCGGCTGCGGGCCCGGCCGATGGGGAGCGTGGTGACGCGGCCCGGGAGAATCACGCCGCGGCGGAGCGGCAGAAGCGGGTGCAGAGTGCCCGCTTCGGGGGAGGAGGGTTCGGACATGAAGTCAAGCTAAATCGCTTCGGCCATCGGTCAACGGGGTGCATACGCATGAAATTATTCATGAAGTAATCGCCAGCCGGCAGGTAACGGAACGCCTTTTCCCACGTCCACGCGCGTGCGAAGGCATGTGGTCCGTTTGCCGGGACGACGGGGCGGCGTGCGTCGTCACGGGCGCTCGTCGCCGAGGAGGCGCTTGGCGAGCGCGGGGAGCAGATCGCCCGCGCGGGCGCGGACGAGCAGCGCGGCGTGCGCGTCGCCCCGGCTTTCCGAGAGGTTCACGATGGCCACGGGCTGGTCGCGCTTGGCCGCGCCGCGGACGAAGCGGTAGCCGCTGTACACGGCCAGGCTGGAGCCGACGACGAGCAGGACGTCGGCGGCATCGACGAGGGCCCAGGCGGCGTCGACGCGCGCCTTGGGCACGCCCTCGCCGAAGAAGACCACGTCGGGCTTCAGTGGTCCGCCGCAGCGCTTGCAGTGCACGAGCTCGAAGCGAGCCACGTCCTCGACCTCGGCGTCGCCGTCCGGTGCGATCTCGGCCTGGCCACGGAAGCGCTCGACCCAGCCGGGGTTCCGGCGCTCGAGCTCGTGTTGAAGCGCGACGCGGTCGCTGAGGGCGCCGCAGCTCAGGCACAGGACGTCCGCGAGGGCGCCGTGCAGCTCGACCACGTTCCGGCTCCCGCCGGCCTGGTGCAGCCGGTCGACGTTCTGGGTGACGACGCCGTCGATGACGCCGCCGCGCTCGAGCGTTGCGAGGGCCCGATGGGCAGCGTTGGGCCGCTTGCCGTCGAACTTGCGCCAGCCGACGACGGCGCGGGCCCAGTAGCGGCGCCGGGACTCCGGGTCGTCGATGAAGCGGCGGTATTGGATGGGGTTCCGCGCGCGGCGGCGCGTCTCCGGGCCCCGATAGTCGGGGATGCCGGACTCGGTGCTGCACCCGGCGCCGGTGAGGACGGCGACGCGCTTGCCGCGGAGCAGCGCGGCGAGCGCATCCACATCGCGATGGGGGAGCGGAACGGCGGGGGCGAGGTCCACGGCCAGAGCGTAGGGCGGCGCGGCGCCAGGGCGAGCGGGCGACGTGACGTCTCAGGCCCGGGGGGGCTTGGGCCCGAGGCTCTTCACCGCGTCGCCGGCCCGGAGTGTTCCGCCTTCCACGACCCGGGCGACGATGCCGCCGTGACCGCGCATGGCCGCGAAGCCACCGGCGCCAAGGGACGTCTCCATCTTGCCGCAGGGTGCGCAGGGGCCGGTGCCCTCGAGCACCACGTCGCCGATGCGGAAGCGATGGGACTTGAGGCCGAGCAGGTTGATGCCGCGGACGACGAGGTTCCGCCGGAGCGTCTCCGGCACGAGGTCCGCTCCCGCCCAGCCGGCGATGAGCGGGAGGTGCTCGGCCTGAAGGAGCGACACCTGACGTTTGCCGGCGCCGCCGCGGCGGCCCCGGTAGCGGTCCCCGACCAGACCCTGGCCGGCCTGGGCCTCCGCGGAGGCCGCGCGGGTCATGGGCGCGTCGCGCGCGGGTCGGAGCAAGATGAGCTCGAGCGTGCCCACCTGCGGCACGCGGGCCAAAAGCTCCTGGAGGTCGTGCACGAAGCGTCTCGTTTCCGTTTCCGTTTCCGTTTCCGTTTCCGTTTCCGTTTCCGTTTCCGTTTCCGTTTCCGTTTCCGTTTCC
>JBCCAW010000010.1:0-27704 GCA_039814655.1 Myxococcota bacterium
CGCTCGGCCCTTTCGACGAGCAAAAGTTAACACCGAGCAACAATTGCTGCAACACGATTGCACGCAAACTGCACGCGCTAGTCAAAATGATACGGCGCGTTCACGCAGTTGTCAGATCTGCACGCACCGACAAACGCACCGAACCACGCATGATGAGTCGGCCTTCGACGAGCTCCCTCTCGGGCTCGCCATCTGTGCCGGCTAAGATGGCATCGATGCGGTCCATCGCGATGGCAATCATGCGGTTTCGCCGCTGGCGCACTGTGGTCAGATCGAACGATGGCCAACTCGCCATCGGAATGTCATCGAACCCCACAACGCTGACGGTTTCGGGCACTCTAATGCCCAGATCACGACGCAGGCCTTCCAGCGCGCCCAGGGCGCTGATGTCGTTGGCGACGAAAATAGCGTCCGGCGCTTCAGTGCGCATCATCAGCCTTTTGGCCGCCTCGCGCCCACCCTCGAAAGTGTACTCGCCGTACTCTTGGATGGGCGGCGCAGCGCCAAGCTCCGCGAGGCGTTCGGCAAATCCGCTCAGCCGATCCCGGTTTGTGGAGGCTCGCTCCAGGCCATTGATAAAGGCGATGCGCCGGTGCCCGGTCCGCACCAAAAGCTCAGCAACCGTGTGTCCGCCCGCCCGATTGTCGGTCTGCACCGAGTCTGCGGTCACTCCATCGACTGCACGGTTGAAGAGCACCACGGCGCCGGCGCCCGCGCGCTGACCGCGCACGAGGCGCGCGTCGAACTCCAGGTTGTTGGAGCGGCGGAGGCTCCCGACGGTCTGCACGTCTTCGCCCGCGTCCGCGGCCCCGGCCTCCGCGGCGGCGGTGACATCGGCAGCGTTCGACTCCGGCGCCTCCCCGGGCTCCGGGGACGCCTCCGGCTCCGGCTCCGGCGGGCGCTGCTGCGGGGGACGGCGGCGGCGACGGCGGCGGCGGCGTGGCGCGGCCTCCTCCCCGCCCTGGGCGACCTCGGGGCCGTCTTGCGCCGACGCGCTCGCCGGGAGAGCGAGGAGCGTGGCCGCGAACACGAAGGCGAGAGAGAGCTGGAGCATGCGCATCAGGACCTCATGATCGCGAGGCGGTATTTGAAGAAGCCCGCCGTCGCCGCGGAGCGGAGTATCGCGTAGAGCGTGCGGTACTCGAGCTCGCGGTCGGCCTGCACCACGACGATGGCCCCTTCGGACGCCTCGGCGGTCTCGTCGGCCTCGTTGGCCGAGGCGGCGTCACCACCCAGGTGGCCAAAGCGCTTCTCGTACTCGGCGCGAAGCGCCTCGACCACCTCGTCGATGGCCTCCACGTCGCCCTCGCCGGGCACGGCGCCATTCGTGAGCGTGTAGACGGGCTCGTTGTCGACGAGCACCTGCTGCCCGGTGACCGCGACGTTCACCGCGGGCTTGAGCTGCGCCCGGGCGCTGCTCTCGGGGAGCGTCAGGTCTGGGTTGAGCCGGAACTCGTGGCTTTCGGCCTCGAAGCTGACGATGAGGAAGATCAGGATGATCGTGAACATGTCGAGAAGCGACGTGAGCATCAGCCCCGGCGGCTTCTTCTTCTGGCGTCGACGCACCCTCACGGCGCGTCCCCCTCGGCCGGAGCCGCCTCGGCGTCCACGCGGTTCTCGGTGACGAAACGCGAAAAGATCACCACGGGAAAGAGCGGCTCGGTGACCTTCTCACCGGCCGCGTCCGTGGCCCCCGTGTCCCGCTCCCGGGTCTTGTCGAGTAGGCCCACGAGCTCCGTGTAGCGAAGCGCCGGATGGGGCAGGACGATCATCGTGTCGCTCGTCGTGAACTCGCTCTTCAGCTGCACCAGGTGCCGCTGGATGCCCTCGGCGTCGAGGGCGCCGTCGCGCACGGGAAAGGTCGCCCCGAGGCTCGCGATGCGCTCGGGATCGAGGCGACCGCTCGACACCGTGAGCTCCACGGCCTCGGGCTTGATGGCGCAGTTCACGGTGATCTCGATGGGCGGCTCCGCCGGCTCCTGGCTCGGCGTATGGCTCGGCAGGGACGCCGGGATGACCGCGATGTGGAAGAAGCTCGCCCCGAGCAAGAGAAAGGGGATGAGCACCATCATCAGGTTCATGACCGGGATGAGGTCGAGCTCGACCGCTTCCGTGGCGCGCTGGTAGCGCTGAAAGGCCATGGCGTCCTCAGAGCGCCGAGCGCAGGGGCTCGGGGCTCCGCACCGCGTCGCCGGAATCCGCCGGGCGCCGGGCCTTGCCGAGGGCCACGAGCGTCGCCGTCGCGCCGCTTTCCATCTCGGTCATGATGACCTCCTGACGCCGGCTCAGGAAGTGATGGAAAAAGAGTAGGGGCACGGCGACGGCGATGCCGAAGGCCGTGGTGTACATGGCCTGGGAGATGCCGTCGGCCAGGGCCTGCTGGCGCTCCGCGGCGCTCGCCGCGGCCACGGAGTTGAAGGCCGCGATGAGGCCGAAGATGGTGCCGAGAAGGCCGAGCAGCGTCGCCGTGTTCGCGAGGAGCGCCATCAGCCCGATCATCTTGGAGAGCGGGTCGATGTTCTTGAGCATCACGTCCTCGATGGCGCGCTCGACGTCCTTCTCGCGCTGGTTGGCGGCCAGCACGCCGGTGCGCACGACCTCGACCAGCGGATGCTTCGTCTTCACGTTGCAGGCGGCGAGGGCCCGGTCGAGGGCGCCCTTCTCCACGTGGCCGAGCACCTTGGCCATGAAGGACCGCGCGCCGAGGCGTCGCACCAGATAGAGGTCCACGGCGCGGATGGCGAAGATCGCCGTCCCCAGCACCGAGAGCAGCAAGATCACGTACATGACCGGGCCGCCGTCGGCGAGGTAGTCGAAGACCACGCTTCCTCCGGCGCTCGGTGCGTCGCCACCGGACTCGGCCTCCTCCTGCGCGAAGGCCCGGAGCGGTGCCGCGAGAGCGGCCAGGAAGGCCGCGGTCCCCAGCAGGGCCGTGGCGGCCAAGAGTGCCCGCTCGGAGAAGAAGGCCTTCTCCAGGCTCGTGAATGCGTCGCTCCGGGGGTGCCGTCCCATCATGTCGCTCGGTCCTCTGATGTCGTCGCGGGCCTAATGCCCAGAAATTCATGAACCACCGGTCGGTGGCCGTGGGGCCTCAAAGGCCACGTCGTGTCCTCTACCATGGGAAGAGCGGCCGTTTTCGGCTCAGGAGCCGCGTTTCATGGAGCGCGCGCATGGGGAGGCGTCCCCTTTCGGGGATGCGCTTCCACGCGCTCATTCGCCGCGTAGCTCCCGCACCCCCACCCGAAGCAAGAAGTCCGAGGCCATGTCACTGAAGACCTCGACCAGGTGGTCCCCGCGGCCTTCGACCTCGAGCACCTCCGTGAGCGTACGGCCGCTTCCCGCGCGCTCGAAGAGGTCGACGTCGCGGCGCTGAATTTCGTCGAAGCCCGTGCAGCCAACGTCGCCGGCCCGGACCTGGAGCTCCGTGCCCGGGTCGACGGGGTCCGAAAGGAAGATGCGGACCACGATCTCCGAGCGCTCCGTGGGCGTGCGGACGATGAGGCGCTGACCGCCGGGGAAGGTCCCCTCGATGTACTGGTCCTCGCCGAGCACGCAGCCGGCACGCTGTCCGCACACGGGGAGCGCGTCGACGCAGAGGTTCTCGAGCCGGTCGCCGGTGAAGATCTCCTCGGCCGAAAGGCAGCCGCAGAGGAGGAGAAGGAGCGGGGCGAGACGCTTCATCGCGGCGACACGAACTCCGTCTCGCGCACCTGGATGCGGGGCGAGCCCGGGATGCGCTGGGAGGGCGGGATGAAGATCACGGGCACCTCGGCGATGCGTACCGGGCCCGGATCCGTGAGCCGCCCCTCCGTGGCCTCCTCGAAGAAGAGCAGGATGCGGTTCTCGCCGGCGAGGGTGAACTCCGTCGCCTCCGTGGGCATGAGCTTGATGTTGCGCACGTTGTAGGTGACGCATTGGCGCGTCTGGAAGATGACGCGCACGGGCGTGACGATGTCCCGCGGCGGCAGCGCGACCGGGTCGACGCGCACGCGGAAGAAGCGCCCGTCCTCGCCGAGGGCGTCGAAGAAGGAGCCGCTCGGGAGCACGAAGTCGCCGCCTTCGGACACCACCACGGCCTCGCCGGGCTCGCCGGGGTCGCTCGCGTCCTCCCAGCGAAGCGTACCGGCCAAGGCGTCGTAGCTGAGCACGCCCACGCCGGGCGTCGTGCCCTGGCTCGGGTCGAGAAAAGTGATGCCCGTGAGCTCCGGGACCTCGAGGGCCAGCAGATCCGTGACCACGCCCTCGTCTTCGACCTCGTAGCGGTAGCCGAAGCTGAGCTGCGCCTCGAGGTCCGCGCTGGTGGGGTCCGTGTGCTGCCGGACTTCCTCGGCGTTGGAG
This sequence comes from Myxococcota bacterium, assembly GCA_039814655.1. Classification (GTDB taxonomy): domain Bacteria; phylum Myxococcota_A; class Polyangia; order Polyangiales; family Houyiibacteriaceae; genus CALCTH01. Next base: position 4,339 of record JBCCAW010000010.1, read on the forward strand.
GTGCCGTCACCGTCTTCGTCTTCCACGCCGTCCGCGGCCAAGAAGTTCGTGAGCCCGATGACCTCCGCCAGGTCCGGGAGCCCATCGCCGTCGCCGTCTGCGAGGTTCGGGTTCGTGCCGAGCACGAGCTCTTCGCAATCCCGGAGCCCGTCGAGCTCCCGGTCCGCGCCGAGGTCGTCCAAGGTGCGGCAGGCCGAGGGCGCCTCAGCCACGAGCGGGTCGAGGTTCGCGAGCACCTCCACCCAATCGCCGACCTCGTCACCGTCCGTGTCCCGAAGCAACGGGTCCGTGCCGAGCTCGAGCTCGCGTACGTCCGCCAGACCGTCGGCGTCGCTATCCGTGAGCGGGCCCTCGGGCGAGACGCGGGCGTTCGGGTTGAAGGCCACGAGGGACTTCACGCGGAGCGGCGAGCGCTGCTGGAAGACGTTGAGGTCCGTGACGTTGAGGCCCGCCACGTTCTCGAGGCGCCGGTAGCTGCCGCCACCCACGAAGGCGAGCTGCTCGAGGCGCTGTCCCAGCCGGTCGTTCACCGCCGGGTCCGGGTCCGCGGCGAAGTGCAGCACGTGCACCTTCACTCCGAGCGCGCCGGACCCTTCGACGAAGTCGACGAACTCGGCGACGGCGGCCTGCTCGACCTCGCCCTGGCATCCGAGGGGATCTTCGGCGCCGCGGCAGCTCGGGCTGAGCGGCTCCTGCTCGCCGGCGACGATGAGCACCACCGAGTACTGGGTCAGGCTGCGCGCGCCGGCGCGCGCTTCGGCCACGTCGCCCTCCACGAGCGAGCGCGAGGAGCGAAGCGCGCTGAGAAAATCCCGGCAGGAGTCGAGGGCGCCGCAGGGCTGGGGCAGCGCGAGGGAACGAATGGCCGCGTCCAGCTCGGACACGTTCTGCGTGAAGTTCCCCTCCGCCGGGGCGAGCTTGATGGTGCGCGACGCAAAACCGATGACCGCGGCCTCGGTGCTGTCGTCCCGGAGCGCGAGCTGGAGGAAGGCCGAGAGGTCCTCGACGCGCGTGCCCGCCGGGTCGAAGGAGCCGAAGAGCGGCCCGAGGCTCCGGTCCGCGGCGATCACCAGGCGCAGAGGCAGATCCTCGCTGATGGCGTCGCGGGTGCAGATGCGCCCGCTCAAGGTCACCCGGTCGGCCTCGACGCCGGGCTCTTCGCGGCCGAAGAGGCTGGCGTCCGTGCAGCTCGCCAGGGCGAGGGCGAGGGCGAAGCAAGGGACGAGGACGGGGCAGCGCAGCGTCAGGGGCATCGGGGCTCCCCCGTCAGGTCCGGCGGCGTGCCGCAGGTCTGAACCCCCGTGCACGTATCGTCCGCATCGCAGCGCACCATGCGGCAGCCGGCCTGGAGCACGAGCTGCACGGCATCCACGTCGCGATCCACGAGGCGCCGCTGAAAGGACTGAACGACCACGCCGGCCTCGAAGACCTCCACGCCGATGAAGCCCGGGCCCGTGGAGCGCTGGACGGCGCGGGTCAGGGGCAGCGGCGTCCCGCCATCCGGGGCCACCACGAGCGACTCGAACTCCCGGCTCCCGTCGACGCCCGCGCTGAAGATCTGGAGCCGGCTGAAGGACGCGGCGTCGCCGCACACCTGAACGGACGTCGAGGATCCCGAGCCACCGCACGCGAGGGCGAAGGCGAGGGAGCAAAGAAACAGCGCGCGCATGCTCTCCTTACATGACACGGGGCTCACGGACCGGCTCACCCCTTTGGTTACCGGGCCGACGCTTCGTGGCACGCCCGCTCAACCTTCGGCGCGCCGCGCCGGTAACTGCACGCCGGGGCCCGACGAAAGAAAATGTGCTTTCCCGTGAGCCGGTTTCGGGCCCCCAGGCCATTTACGAGTCGGCATCGAGGAAAGCGCGAGGACATTCCGATGAACATCAAGAGCCTTATTTGCTCGGTCGGCAGCTCGCTGCTGATCCTCGGGATCGGCGGCCCGGCCGCAGCCCAGCCCTTCGAGTGTGACAACTCGTTCGGCACCTGTGGCACCCCGAATCAGTCCGGTGGTGGCGGCGGCGGCGGTGGCCGCTCCTGGCTCATCAACGGCAGCGACGTTGGCGACACCTACCAGAGCGCCGACGACTACGACAACGACGGCATCGAAGACAACTTCGACAACTGCCCCCGCGCCAACAACCTGGACCAGTCCGACGCGGACGGCGACGGCTTCGGCGACCTTTGCGACAACTGCCTGGCCATCGCCAACCCGAGCCAGCTCGACATCGACGGCGATTTCCTCGGCAACGTCTGCGATGACGACATCGACGGCGACGCCATCCTCAACGGTGAGGACAACTGCGAGCTCGTGCCGAACCCGGCCGTGGAAGGCGTTCAGCCCGACCTCGACGGCGACCGGCTCGGCGACGCCTGCGACGACGACATCGACGGCGACGGCCGGCTGAACCTCGAGGACGATTGCCCGCTCCTCGCCGGCGCGGCCGGTGGCGACATCGACACCTGCTTCCCGGACCAGGATGGCGACGGCATCTACGACTTCGCCGTGGGCGCCTTCGCGGCGGACGTCTGCCAGCTCGTGTTCGACCCGGGCCAGGAAGACCTCGACGGCGACGGCATCGGCGACGCCTGCGACGCCGACGCGGACGACGACGGCTGGCTCAACGTCGCCGACAACTGCTCCCTCGTGCCCAACGACGACCAGATCGACCTCGACCGGGACGGTGTGGGCGAGGCCTGCGACGTGGACGGCTTCTGCTACGTGCCCTTCGGCGACCGGGCCAACTGCCTCGACCCCGAGGCGGCGCTCCAGGCCTTCATGCCGAGCCTCATCGCCGACGTCGGCGAGGACTTCCGCCTCCCGGTCTTCGCCAACCGTGAGGGCGTGGAGCTCCGCTACTCCTTCCAGGTGACCGAGGCGCCCCGCGGCTCGAGCGCCACGGTGCGGAACCCCCAGGGCACGCTCCTTCCCGCCGTCGACTACGAGTACGACTACATGGGCGGCGAGGTCGCGACCTTCCGCCCGGACGTCACGGGCTTCTACGAGATTGAGGTCACCGTCACCACCGTGGGGACGGACCCGGTCACGCTCCAGGACAACGCCCGCGCCACCTTCAAGATGGGCGTGAGCGCCGAGGGCGGCGAGAGCTCGAACGGCTGCGCGGCCGGCGGCGCCGGCACGGGCTGGCTCTTCGGAGCGCTCCTCCTCCCGGCGATTCGTCGCCGGCGACGGGCCTGAGCCACCATCCGACGCACTGGCGATAGGGGCGTGACGCTTGCCGTCACGCCCCTGTCGTCGTTCGGGCCTTCGATCCGCGAGAGGGCTAGGATCCGACGGGGGAAACGCGTTTCGTTCGTTTCCTCCCTCGCGCGAGCCGCCGCAAGCCCTGGGCCACCCGACAAAACGCCTCCTTCACGCCGTACCGAAACGCACGGAACCCGCTCCATGGCGCGCACCACCGCGAAGACCCTGCTCCTTTTGGCGCTGACCGCTTGCGCCGACGTCGGCCTGCAGCCGACGCCGCCGGAGCCGCCGCCCTTCTTCGACAACCGGCTGACCATTCGCGGCGAGCACTGCGTGCAGCCCGACGAGCAGCTCGACTTCCCGGTGAAGGTGCTCCTGGCCGTCGACCAGAGCGCGTCCTTTCAGTGCACGGACTCGAGCAACCGGCGCTTCGACGAGCTGCGCGGCCTCGTGGACGACCTGCTCACGCAGCCCTCGGTGAGCGTGGGCCTCGTCGGCTTCGCGAGCTGGGCGCGCTCTGTGGACTTCACCACGGACCGCGGCGCCATCGACGACCTGCTTCTGGACGCCGGTGGCTCGGCCACGGACTACCAGGGCTCCCTCGCCCTCGTCTCCCAGACCCTCGAGGAGGACATGCAGGACACGGCCCCCGGGGAGCGCGCCAGGACGCGCTACGTGGTGGTGTTCGTGAGCGACGGGTCTCCGGAGCCGCAATGCCGCGCCGGCTGCGAGGACGGCGCCTCCTTCGGCGGCGACAGCCCTGGCGGCGCGCGTTTCATCGGCACCTGCGGCAACGGCGAAGACGACGACGGCGACGGCCTCGTCGACGGCGCGGACCCGGACTGCCAGGACCCGACGGAGCTCGACCAGCCCTTCTCGCCCTGCAACCTGCAGGGCCGCTCGGACTTCCCCGAGGGCGTCGACGAAGACGAGTACATCGACTTCAGCGGCGTCTGCCCGGACTACAACCAGCCGCCGCAGGTTCTCCAGCGCGTCGAGGACATCCTCGAGCTCGAGGAGATCTACGGCGTCGGCTCGGTGCAGCTCAACACGGTGCTCATCTTCTCGCCGCAGCCCATCGTGGAGGGCGCCTGCCCCGGCGCCTCGGCCAACTTCGGCCTCGACCGCGTGGACGCCTCGGTGATCATGCAGCAGATGGCCGAGCGCGGCCGCGGCCTCTTCCGCGACGTGGACATCTCCGCCGAGCCCGACGACTTCCTCACCTTCGACTTCCGGCCGCTCCGGGCCCCGAACCGGCTGAGCGGACTGCTCGCGGACAACGTGCACGCGGGCCCGAGCCCCACGGGCGTGGAGCCGGACACGGACCTCGACGGGCTCACGGACGTCGAGGAGATCGCCCTCGGCACGGACACGGCGTCGCGCGACTCGGACCCGCGCGTGACCGGCGGCGACGGCATGACCGGCGACGGCTACGGCGACGGCCTCGAGACGCGACTTCGCGCGCGCGGCTACGACCCCATGGACGCGCTCGCGCCGCCGGTGCGCTGCGACGACGCGGGCGAGCCCGGTGACCCGCCGCCGCGGAGCGATGAAGACGGCGACGGTCTGCTCTTCTGCGAGGAGCTGGCCCTCGGCTCGAACCCGGTGCTCGGCGACAGCGACGGCGACCAGATCCCCGACTTCCTCGAGGCCACGCTCGGCACGGACCCGGCCGTCGCCGACGCCGAGGAGGACGCGGACTTCGACGGCGTGTCCAACGGCGCGGAGATCGCCGGCGGCACGGACCCGCTCCGCCCGGACGCGGAGCGCTTCCGCCTCGAGCGCATCAGCTACGACGTGACGGACCTCGGGGACCGGGACATCGGCGGCAGCGAGCGCCGCTGCTACGACTTCTCGGCGACGAACCTGCAGATGGTGGAGACGCCGGTCGTGGGCGAGCGCGGCCTCAACCGCTTCCTGATCTACGCCCAGGAGCAGCCCGCCATGCTGAGCGGCTCCGACGGCCAGACCTACGTCGCGTGTTTCGAGGCCTTCTTCAACGGGCCCACGGCCAAGGTGCCCGAGAGCGGCATCATCGACGCCTCGCAGCAGGGCTGGACGGCGCTGCTCAGCAGCATTCAGACCGGCGTCGACTCGCTCGCCGTCACCTGCCCGCAGTGGTTCCCGGAGGGCTTCCGCCGCGGGCGGCTCCTTCGCAACGCACGCGACTGCCTGCCCGAGAGCGTGGTGCTCGGCGGCTTCTCCTACGACCAGGACCGGCTGACCACGCTCGTGAGCAGCTACATCGCGAACAACCTCGGGCAGGTGCTGCCCCTCGAGTCCTGGCGCCTCTTCCACCGGCTGGCCGAGTTCGACCCGGCGGAGGATTGCGTACGTCCTTGGGAGATCGACCGGCTCCTCGAGCTCTTCGACCGCTTCGAAGCCGCCTGCGCCTGCCAGGCGCCGCGCAGCGAAGACGACCCGGAGCTGAGCGCGTGCTGCGAGGTTGCCGAGTGAGTGGTGGCCGCGTGATCGCGACGCGCGGCGCGGCGCTCGCTTTCTTCTGTGCGCTCGGTTGCACGGACGCGGGGCTTCAGCTCCAAGAGCGTCCCGTTCCTTCCCGGGACGACCGGCTGAGCGTGGGCGGCGTGATCTGCACGCAGCCGCCGCGGAGCCGCGTGACGCCCCTGCGCGTGCTCTTCGTGGTCGACGCTTCGGACTCCATGGAGATCACGGACCCGCCGGACCCGGTCACGCTCGAGACCGGGCGGCAGCGCGCGGTCCGCGAGACCTGGACCGGGCTCCTCGAAGGCGAGCCCGAGGGCGTGAAGATCGGCGTGGTCCGCTTCTCCTCGGAGGCGCAGTCCTTGACCGGCGAAGACCTCACGGAGCCCCCGGACAGCCTCGACGACACCTTCTTCACGGCCAACCGGGACATTCTCGCGACGGCCACGGACATCCTCGGCGTCACGAACCGCGCCACGAACTACGCCACGGCGCTGGCCGAGGCGTTCCTCGTGCTGCGCACGGAGATGGCGGACGCCGAGGAAGACTCGCTCCCGCTCAGCCGCTACGTGGTCGTGTTCCTGAGCGACGGCCTCCCGGACGGCGACCGGGGCAACACGCGCCAGGACGCCATCGACGGCGTGCAGGAGCTCGTGGACCTCGCACGCATCTTCCGCGTCGGCAGCTTCGAGGTGAACACGGCCTACCTCTCCGCCGGCCGCGGCCCGGACCTCGACCGGGAGGCCCAGGAGCTGCTCCAAGAGATGGCCGAGGTCGGCCAGGGCAGCTTCCGGAGCTTCCCGAGCGGCGAGTCCATCAACTTCCTCTTCGTCGACTTCACGCAGATCCGGAGCGTCTTCCGCATCGACGGGCTCGCCGCGCTGAACCTCAACGCCGTGACGGAGATCGCCCAGCTCGCCGCGCTGCCCGAGCCCATGGGCGCGGGGACCTTTCAGGACGCGCTGAACCGCGCACTGAGCCGCGAGCTCCCGGACTTGAGCGGGATCCTCGGACCGGACATGGGACCGATGGAGCCCGTGGACATGGGCATCCCGGTGTCGCCGCGCTCCTTCACGGACCGCGACGGCGACGGGCTCCCGGGCTGCGGCGAACCGCTCGCGGACTCGGACGCCGACGGCCTCTCGGACGTGGTCGAGTCGGTCATCGGCACGGACGCGCTCGTGCCGGACACGGACGACGACGGCGTTCGCGACGTCATCGAGTGGCGCATCGACGAGCTGGACCCGACGGACCCGGACGACGCGAACTGCCTGGTGCTCGAGCCCTGCGAGCTCGCCTTCCCCGGCGCCGCGCCGGGCACGCCGGAGTTTGGCCTTTGCACGTGCCTCTCGAACGCCAACGCGGCGGAGGAGGGCATGAACGAGACCTGCGATTGCGCCGACCCGCGCTTCGCCGAGACGGGCCTCGCCGGCTGCTACCTCGACCCCCGGGACCTGCGCACGGGCCGCGACTGCGTCGACAACCCGCTCGTCGACCCGGACGCGACGGACCCCATGACCGGCCTGCCGCTGCCGCCGCCGGACCCGCTCATGGAGCTGGGTGACGGCATCTGCGACTGCCCGGACGACGACCGGGACGGGCTCTGCGACTACCCGGACCGGGACCGGGACCTCCTGACGGACTGCGAGGAGCAGCTCTTCGGCACGCGGCAGACGAGCTACGACTCGGACGCCGACGCGGTGCCCGATCTCTTCGAGGTGCTGCGCGGCGGCGCGCCCTCGGACCCGGACAGCCTCGATGTCGACTTCGACGACGCCCGGGACAACGACGAGCTCCTGGCGAGCACGGACCCGCTCTGCGACGAGTCGGCCATCCGCTCGCGCATCTCCGTGCTCACGGACCTCGAGAGCCAGGGCACGATGAACGGCCGGACCTGCTACGACTTCGAGGTCCGCAATCTGACGCTGGTGCCCACGCTGCCCAACGAGGACGCGGCCTTCCCCGGAAACGGCTGGAATCGCGTGCTCGTCTACGGCAGCGAGGTCTCCTTCGATGACGCGGAGGCGGTGGGCGCCTACCGCGTCGCCTGTGTGATGGTGCGCTACGAGCCCGACGGGAACTTCAAGAACCCGCCTTCCGGGCGCGTGCGCTTGCGCGATCAGGACTTCGTCGATGCCGAACTCTTCGACCCGGACACGAACTGCATCTGGCCCTGAGCGCGGCGCCCTCGCGCTGGCGATGGCGGTACTGGCCAGCGCGTGCGGCTCCACGCCCGCGGAGGTCATGGACATGCCGACCATCGGCGTGTGCGACCAGGACGACTCCCTGGGCCCGGACTCCGCGCTGATGCTCGCGGCGGACGGCCCCACGACGGGCTTCATCTGTCCGGAGAACGACCAGGACTGGTACGCCTTCGACCTCGCGGGCGGCGACGGGCTCGTGACCGTCGCCCTCGAGGTAGGCCGCGGCGGCATCCGCAGCCCCGTGGACATCACCTACTCCATCGTCCGCGCGGACGCCGTGGACGAGGCCGTGGCCACGGCCGACGGCGGCGAGGGGGGGCCCGGCGTGGCGCTCCTCGACACGCATTGCGTGGGCGCGGGCAGCTACCTGGTGAGCGTGCGCGACCAGGGCGACGACGCGGACGACCTCCGGAACGCCTACACGCTCTGGCTGAGTACGGCGCCGGAGCCGGACGGCGCCGAGCCCAACGACGCGCTCGCCGACGCCACGACGCTCACGGTGGGCGCGGCGCCCGTGAGCGCCTTCATCTCCTGCGTGGGCGACGTGGACCTCTACACCTTCACCGTGCCCGGCGACGTGCAGCGCGCGCGGCTCCGGCTGAGCACGCCCGGCGACACCATGCCCGAAGGCGAGTGCGAGAGCTGCCTGGGCTTCATCCCCGCGCTCCGGCTCTTCGAGGCCGACGGAACGACGCTCGTGCGTGAGCTCTTCGCCTCCCGGGCGGAGCAGCAGGCCACGGAGACCACGATCATCGAGCAGCTCCTGCCGGGCACCTACGTGGTCGAGGTCGCCGCCAGCGACGACCGGGCCTCGGACCCGGATACGGCCTACGAGCTCGAGGTCGACCTCACGGACGACCCGGACCCGAACGAGCCCAACGACGGCTCGCTGGAAGCGACGCCGCTCGGGACCGTGACCTGCGCCGACGGCTGGACGACGCTCACGGCCGAGGGCGCCCTCGTGGCCCCCGGCGACAACGACTGGTTCCGCGTCGACCTCCCGGCAGGCTGCAACGGGAGCATCGTGGAGGCCACCGTGGAGATTCTCCCGGACGGCCTCAGCATCGATGAGCAGTGGGCGCTCCAGAGCGCCGTGCAGGCGAGCGTGACCCTGGTGAGGCCCGTGGCCGGTACGGCCTGCGCCGACGACGACACCTGCGCCACGCTGCCGAACCGCACGTGCATGACGTCCGCGGACCCGACGGACGAGCGGCCGATCATCGAGTGCGCGGGCGTGGGCGGCTGCCAGCGTGATGGCTTCTGCGCCGGCGCGCGCGAGTGTTTCCCGACCGGCGTGTGTGGTGCCAATCAGGTCACGCGAAGCTACCTGCCGCGGTCGCGTCCGATGATGCCCACGGAGGGGCCGGACAACCGCGCCGTGCTGAGCGCGCCCTTGCTCGCCGCCGGCTCCTTTTACCTGCGCGTCTCGGACTTCCAGTCGAACGGTGGCGACCCGCGGGCCCAGTACCGGCTCACGGTGCGCACGCAGGCGGAGCCGGACGGCTACGAGCCGGACAACGTCTACATCGCCGACCCGCTCATTCGCGAGCGCGCCGAGACCAACTCGACCTTTACCATTCGCGACGCACGGGTGGGCGGCGACGGCGGCTGCACGAACGGAACGCTCGTCAACGCGCACGTGTCCTACGAAGGCGACGTGGACACCTTCACGGCGACGAACCCCTGCGCTGGGGTCAGTGACTGCCAGCTTCGCCTCTTCTACGAGGTGGACAGCGGCCCGGTGGTGCCGCTGATCCGCGTGGATGCGCGCGGCGCCGAGACCCAGCGCGACCTGGCGCCCGGGAGCGGCGGCATCATCGGCGAGCTCGGCGAGCCCGTGGACGCGGGCAACTGTTTCCTCGCGCCGCAGGGGGCGGACGACGTGACCGTGCAGGTCTTCCACTTCCCCGACGGCATGGAAGACAACCAGGAGTACGACCCGGACCAGCGGATCCGCTTCTGCCTCGACGTGATCACGGACACCTGCCAGGAGCCCTGCGTCTTCCTCGAGGACGAGTGCTTCGTTCGGAACTGACCATGCGCACCTCCCCCTCAGTGAAGGCGAGTCTCCTCGCGGGTCTGCTCGCCTGCGGCGGCAGCACGGACGACGGCGGCTCGGTCATGGACATGTCCGCGCCGCGCCCCGGCGACGCGGGCAACACCGGCGACCTCTACGCCATCGAACAGGTCAACGAGGCGAACGCCGGCGAACAGCTCGCCATGACCCTCGGCCCGAGCGGTCAGCCCGCCGTGGCCTACTACGACAGCCTCGGTGAAGTGACCGGCACCTGCGGCGAGGGCGACGACGTGCGCTTCACGCTGCACGTCGCCGAGCGCCAGGGCCGGAGCTGGGTCGAAGAGGACGTGGCCGAGGTGCTCTCCCTCGTCTTGCCCCGGGGCCTCGACCTCGGCGTGCTGGACGGCGAGCTGGCCGTCGCCGGCATCAGCGGCGAGCTCTTCGTGAACGCCATGAACACCTACTGCAGCGCGCACGACGTGGCGCTCTACACGCCGGACGGGGCCGGCGGCTGGGGCTTCGAGACGCTCGTCGAGGACAGCGGCGAGGCGCCCTTCGACGGCCCCGGCGCCAACGAGGGCTTCGTGGTGGGGCTCTTTCCCGCGCTCGCGACGAACGGCACGCGCACCTTCATCGCCTACCGGGACATTCACTTCGGCGGCATCCAGTCCGACGACGAGCGCCGCGCGGACCTGGAAGCCGTGTTCCTCGGCGAAGGGGCGGTGGCCGTCGACGGCGGACGCGGAGCCGGGCGATTCATGGACGCGGCCTTCGACGGCGACGACCGCCCGCTCGTGGCCTACGTGAACGACTTCAACTTCAACCCGGCCTCGGGCATGTCCTCGCGTGGCACGCACGCGGCGCGCGAGAACACGGACGGGAGCTGGGACACGGTACTCCTCGGCGAAGACGACACGGCCCCGCCGGGACCCTCGCTCTGGGTGGGCGACGACGACGTGGTGCGCGTGGCCTGGCAGGACCCGGAGGGCGGCAAGGTCGTGGTCGCGACGCTGACGGACCCGGAGCGCTTCGACGAGCTCGCGGGCTGGAGCTTCGAGCGCGTGGGCGCGCCGGGCTTGCAGGACGGGGAGGCGCCGTCGGGGGTCACCGCCGGCGGCTTCACGGCCATCGCTTACCGGCGCTGCGGCGATGCGGGGGCGACCAGCTGCCGCGCGGCCGACGACGCGCTCGTTCTCGCCTGGCGGCCCAGCGGCGGCGGCGCCGACGATTGGAGCTACGAGGTCATCGACGAGGGTACGAACATCGGCCCCTGCGGCCTCCAGCCGAGCGTGGCCTTGGACGACCTGGACACGCTCTGGGTCGGCTACGTCTGCAAGGTGGACGTGGGCGGGACGAGCGAGGACCGGGTGTTCGTCGCCGAGCGGCTGGAGCCCTTCGAATGAGCCGCGCGGCGCTCGCGATGCTGGCGCTCCTGAGCGCGCTCCCGGGCTGCGCGTCGGACGAGCTCGACGGGAGCCTCGGCAGCGTCTACCCGCTCGGCTTTCGCTCCGTGCGCGCGCGCCTGTACAGCTCGAGCCTCTCCATCGAATACGTGCGAGGCGATGGCTCCGTGCCCGTGCGCGTGACCATGGACCGCGCGGCGGTGCTGGCGACGCCGGAGGCCATCGACCTGCGCGAGAGTGGCGACATCACGGGCCGCCTCGCGACGGATCAGGAGATCCCCCGCTTCACCACCGGGGACGCTGCGGTGACGCCCCTCGAGGTCAACGGCGCCGGCGAGGTCACGAGCGCTCGCGTGCGCGGGAGCTTCGGCGCCACCTTCGAGGTCGGCCCCGAAGAGGTGCTCGCGCTGGATGGCAGCTTCGACGCGCCCCTCGAGATCGTGCCCGACCCGGGCCCGGCGCCACCGGGGCGCTAGTGTTCGAGTCCGCGCTAGCGCGTCAGCGGCGCCGGCGCGGTGGAGGCCGGCGCGGGTAGCGTACCGGCACCGGCGTCATGGGCGGCGGCGGCGTGAGCAGCTCTTCGAGCGCCTCGCCGAGCTTGCCGACGGCGTCTCGCACCCCGTCGAGGATGCCCTTCACGGTGCCGGCGACGTCCCCGAAGGTGCCGCTCTTTTCATCGTCGCTCGGGGCCGAAGGAGGCTGACTCGCCACCTCTAGAGGATGCGGTCAAGCTGCAGGATGTCAATGGCGCCGGACGAATCCACCGTGGTCCCGGAGCCGACGCGCCGCTGCGGGCTGGGCAGAGCCCGTCGCTGACGACAAGTCAGGCCCCGATCGCCAGCGACGCCACGAGACGCTAGGCTCACCCGGTGAGCCGCGAGTCGGACACGATCCCCGAGGACGGGCGGGCCCTTCGTCCCGACGAGCTCGTCGCGCTCGAGTCGCGCATGGGCGCCATCGTGGACGCGAGCCGTCTCTTCAAGAACCTCGACGAACGGGGCCGCGCCGAGCTGCTCGGCATGGGGTACCTCCGCACGGTCACCGGGGGCACCGTGCTCGTTCGCGAGGGCGACGAGCAGGAGCGCGTCATGTACCTGGTGAAGGCCGGGCGCGTGCGCGTGGAGACGACGGCGCCGAGCGGCCCCGTGCACCTCGCGGACCTCGGGGCCGGCGCCTGCGTCGGCGAGGTGGGGCTCCTTGCTGGAGGACCCAGCACGGCGACGGTCACCGCGCTGGAGCTCACGGAGCTCGTGGCCTTCCCCAAACGCCGCTTCGAGCGCTTCCTGAACGCGCACCCGGTGGTGCGCACGCGGCTCGAGAGCCTCGTCGATGCCCGCGCGCGGGACACCATCGAGAAGATCATCGGGTGATGGCCACGAAGAGACCCGGGACGGCGTCGGCGGCGACCTCCGCCGGCGCGAGCTAGCCCATGCGGTGGCGCGTGCTGGGCGCGGACCGGGACTTCGGGGCCGCGGCGCTCGCCTTCGTGCTCCGCGGTGGCGGGGTCCCGCTCGGCTGGCGCCTGGCGCACCCGCCGCTCGGGGCGGCGCGCGAGCTTCCGACGCCGGTCGGCGCCGCGACCCTCGACGACGGCGGGCCCGAGGCCGCCGAAGCGATCTGGGGTTGCGGGCCCTTGGAAGCGGCCGAGCGTGGGGAGCTCGCGGGGGCATCGGCCCGCGGCGTACCGGTGCTCGGGCCGCCGGCGCTCGCGCTTCCCGGGCTCGTGAGCGTGGGCACCTTCGACGAAGGCGCGCTCTGGGCCGCCGCCGCCGCGCCGAACGGAACGCTGGAGGTGTACGGCGCCGGCACGTTCCTTGGACGCATCGGCGCGCCGCTACCGGGATCGCGCTTCGCTGTCGCCCTGCTCGGCGCCGTCGTCTTCGCCGCGGAGCTGGCGGCCGTCCCGGTTCGAGACGCCCTCGAGCTGGCCTCGCGCTTTCCCGGGGCCCAGGGCGTGCTGGAGCCCGTGGCCCGGGTCGGCGCCCGGACCTTCCGGCGCGACGCCGGCCACGCAGAGCTCCGCGCGGCCCGGCAGCAACTCCTCGAGGAGGCGACGAGCCTGGACGAGGTCTACGGCGCCGAGGACGACGCCCGGCTCGATGCCCGCATCGCCGCCGCCGCGCTCGCCGCCGCGGCGCGCGACGCTTCGGCTCCCGAGGGCGCCCATGAGTGACGCCAGCCGGGAGCTCGACGCCGTGCGGCGCATCGCGAGACGGGCGGCGAAGCTCGTGCTGGGACGATGGCGCGGGTCCCTGAGCGTCGACCGCAAGGGGCGCATCGACCTGGTCACGGAGGTCGACCTCGCCAGCGAGGACCTCATCCGTGAGGAGCTGGCCGCCGCCTTCCCTGGCGTGCCCATCGTGGGCGAAGAGCGAAGCGAAGCGGCCCCGCTTCCGGAGACCGCGTTCATCGTGGATCCCATCGATGGGACGACGAACTTCGCCCACGGCCACCCCTTCTTCGCCGTCTCCATCGGCCTGCGCCGGGAAGGCGCGCTGGTGCTGGGCGTGGTGGCGGCCCCGGCGCTCGGGCGCGTCTGGGACGCGGCCGCAGGCCTGGGCGCCTTTCGCGACGGGGCGCCCATGCGCGTGAGCGCGCGACCTTCCCTCGAGGGTGCGCTCGCGGCGACGGGATTCCCCTACGACCGGCGCGAGCGGGACGACGACAACCTCGCGGAGCACGCTGCCTTCGTGATGGCGACGCGCGGCGTGCGGCGTTGCGGGAGCGCCGCCTGCGACCTCGCACTCGTCGCCGAGGGCACCTACGACCTCTACTGGGAGCAGGGGCTTAAGCCTTGGGATCTCGCCGCCGGCGTGGTGCTCGTCCGCGAAGCCGGGGGCAGGGTCACGGACTACCAAGGCGGCGCCTTCGCGCTCGAAGACGCCCGCCTCGTGGCGAGCAACGGCGTGGTGCACGACGACGCGCTCGCGCTGCTCGCGCGGGCCGGCCGGGGGCGCCGGACTTGAGCCGGGCCCTGGGCGCTGGCATGCCGTGGACCATGCGCTGCCGGCTCCCTCCTTCGCCTCGCAGAGGCCACCTCGCCCTCGTCCTGGGCCTGCTCGTCGTGACGAGCGCCTGCGCTGACCGCGAGCCTCCGACCTGGCCGAGCGCCGGCGAGCTGCAGGCCGCGCGCGAGGGCGACGCGGTGACCCTGCGCTGGGCCGCGGCGACGGACGACAAGGGCCTCGCCCGCTACGAGCTGTCCACCAACGGGGCCTTTCCCACGAGCCTCGATGCGAGCGCGTCCTCGCATCGCCTGGCGGGTCTCGCGACCGGGCAAGTGCTGCGCTTCGAGCTGGTGGCCCTCGACGACGCGGGCAACCGCAGCGAGGCGCTGCTCGCGAGCGTGGCCGTGCCCGAGGCGCCGGCGCCCCCGGGGCAGCGGCGGCCCGCTCCCGGAAGCGCGGCGAACGACGACGCGCTAGCGCCCGACGCGCCGCGTCCCGACGAGGCGCGTGCGCCGGACCGCCCCGGCGACCGCGCCGTGCAGGCGCTCGTGCCCGCGCAGCGCATCCTGCCCCAGCCCGGGAGCATCCCCGAGCTCCCGGCCCTGCCACGACGCGAGGCCCTCGGCGGCCCGATCACCCTCCGCCCCGGCACCCCCGGCGCCCAACTCCAGCTCCCCCCGCACCTCCAGCAGCCCCAACTCGTCCGCCCGACAGAATCCCCCCCCGAGCGCTGAGCGCGGCGACGGGAACGGAGACGGAGACGGAGACGGAGACGGAAACGGAGACGGAGACCGCCCCTCAGACCTCCTCATCCACCGGCAGCGCGCTCGGGTCACCCTGCTGCCAGACCTGGGACGCCAGGTCCCGGCGGGCCTCCTCCTCGCATACGCCCACGCGCACCTCCATGCCGGCGTCCTCGAGCATGCGAATGCCCGTCCCCCGGTTTCGCGGGTGCGGGTCCACGAGGGCGACGACGGCGGCGCCGAGGCCCCGGGCGACCATCTCCTTGGCGCAACTCGGGGTGCGCTGATGAAAGGCGCACGGTTCGAGCGTCACGAAGGCGATGACGTCGCTCAGCGTTCCCTCGAGCTGCCGGAGCGCCATGGGCTCCGCGTGGGGCTGGTAGGGCGGCTGCGTATGGCCGCGAGCCACCACCCGACCGGCGCGGACGAGCACGCACCCCACCGGCGGATTGGGCCTGCACGCCGGCAAGGCCTTCCGGCCCTCGGCGAGGGCCTCGCGCATGAAGCGCTCGAGGGCGCCGGGCTCGAGCTCGCTCAAGAGGCTCACGCGGGGAAGCTAGCAGGCGCCGGGGCTCATTCGGCGGCGTCGGCTTCGTCGAGGAGCACGACGAAGGCCTCGAGGTCCTCCTCGGGCTCGTCGTCCGCCGGCCCGGGGAGTGGCGGCGGAACCGACGAAAGCGGCCGAGGGAGCGGCGGCGGCACGCTGCTCGGCACGCTGCAGGCGTCGTCCGTGGGGCGGTCGAAGAAGGGCGCGGTCATCGTGACCCTGCCGTATTCAGACACCGTGCCAGCGTTGCGGGGCCCGCATTTCCAGGGGTTTTCGCCCTAGGTCGGGCCGCCGTCAGTGGCGTGGCGCCGGCGGCGGCGGCCACCCGTCACGAGGGCCAGGGAGCCACCGCACGGGCCTGAGCCCCCTCAAAAGGGGTGCGTGAGCTGGACGTAGATCTGCGGGTCGAAGTCCTCTACCGCGCTCAAGCCCACGTCCGCGCGAAGCACGAATTGACGCCCCCAGCTCGCGCCGAGCCCTCCGCCGAAGCCCACCAGCACCCTGCCGAGCCGGCCGCCGGAGCCCTCGGGCCCAGCAAAATCGTCGAGGGCGAAGCCGACCCAGCCCACATCGACGAAGGTCTGGAAGGTCCCCTGGAATTTGCCCGGCTGGCCCGCGAAGGCCCAGCGCAACTCGGCCTGGCCGATGCCCTTCACGGCCCCGAGGTAGCGCCGCTGGCGAATGCCCCGGCCGAAGAACTGGCCGCCGTAGGCCGGCGAGGACCAGAAGCCGCCGACGGAGCCGAGGGCGAAGGTCGGTGGCGCGCCGGCCAGGAGATCGAGTACGCCCCGGAACGCCAGCACCGCACGACGGCGGGCGTCCAGCGCCACGTACGCGCTCGAGGCGAGGCTGACGCCGAAGTAATCCCAGGCGCTGCCGGTGCCACGGTGCGCGCCCCGGAGCGTCGCCGCGGCGACGTAGCCCGCGCTCGGGCGACGCTCGTCGTCGCGCTGGTCGAGGACCAGGCCGACGCGCAGCTCGCTTTGCAGCCCGCGCTCACCGTCCGGGAACTCGGCCGCGTAGCGACTGCCCTCGATGGGGCCGCGCGCGCCGATGAAGCCGGGAAAGGTGTACCCGCCGAGCCAGCTGAACACGACCTCGGCGCGGCCTGGCCGAGGCTCCCAGCGCAGGCGCAGCAGCCCCTGGGGACGCTGAATGCGGAAGCGGTGGTAGCGGTCGATGAAGCGCCCCCGCGCTCCAGGATCCTCGAGGCCGGCCTCGTTGGCCGCGGCCTCGGCGTCCTCCCGGGCGCAGGTGACGCCGTTGCCGAGGCCGCAATAGTGGCCGACTTTCGTGCCGACGAAGGCCAGCTGGCTCTCCACGCGGAGCGGCAGGTCGAAGGCGCCCACGCGCTCCCAGGTGAGCCCGTGGTACTGGACCAGCTCGCTCGTGAGTGAGCTCACGAGCTGGATGCGGTCGCGGTAGGGACGGTGCGTGTCGTCGTAGCGAAAGAAGAGCCCGAGCACGGCGCCGCCGAAGCCGACGTCGCTCGAGTAGCCGACTAGCGGAAGGAGCAGCCACTCGAAGTCGTCGTCCCGCTCGCTGCGCACGCCGGGCCGCCCGCCGGGCATGAGACGACGCCGGAGCCGGCCGCGGCGCTCCGCCTGCTCCGGCGTGAGGGTAGCCTCGGGGGGCACCGGGTCCATCGGGGGCGGCGCCGCTTCGTCCTCCGGCGGCCGCTCGAGCTCCAAGGGCGCGTCCCGCTGCGCCGCCGCGGGGCCCCCGGCGGAGAGCCACGCCAGGGCCAAGGCGATCCCCGCGGCGGTGCGTCTGCGCATCGGCCGAGCATGCGGGAGCCTGCATGAGGGGTCGAGGAAACGTCGACGCCGAGGTGCCCGGGACAGTACAAGGCAGCATGGCCACCGGGCTCCCCGTGCGGAACGCGGCCGGTGAGAACGGCACCGCGCGCCGCCTCGCTGACGTCGTCCTCGCCGCCTTCGTGCTGCTCATCGTCGCGATGATGGTCGTGCCGCTGCCCACGGTGCTCCTCGACGTGCTGATCGCCGGGAACGTAAGCGTGGCCGTGCTGATGTTGCTCGTCGCGCTCTACGTCGCGAGCGGTCTCGAGTTCACGGCCTTCCCCACGGTGCTCCTCGTCACCACGCTCTACCGGCTGGCGCTGAACATCTCGTCGACGCGTCTCATCCTGCTTCAGGCGGACGCCGGCGACGTCATCCAGGCCTTCGGCGAGTTCGTCGTGCGCGGCAACTACGTGGTCGGCGCCGTCGTCTTCCTCATCCTCACCCTCGTGCAGTTTCTGGTCATCGCCAAGGGCTCCGAGCGCGTCGCCGAGGTCGGCGCGCGCTTCACCCTCGACGCCATGCCCGGCAAGCAGATGAGCATCGACGCCGAGCTCCGCTCCGGGGCCATCGGCCAGGACGAAGCCCGGCGAAAGCGAGCGCTCGTACAGCGCGAGAGCCAGTTCTACGGCGCCATGGACGGCGCCATGAAGTTCGTGAAGGGCGACGCCATCGCCGGCATCGTCATCACGCTGGTCAACGTGCTCGGGGGCCTCGCCATCGGCATCGCCATGCGGGACCTGAGTGCGCGGGAGGCCCTCGAGACCTACGGGCTCTTGACCATCGGCGATGGCCTCGTCTCGCAG
The DNA here is from genome assembly GCA_039814655.1 of Myxococcota bacterium. Lineage (GTDB taxonomy): Bacteria > Myxococcota_A > Polyangia > Polyangiales > Houyiibacteriaceae > CALCTH01. The sequence continues at coordinate 22,456 of JBCCAW010000010.1, forward strand.
ATCCCCGCGCTGCTGATCTCGACGAGCGCGGGCCTCGTCGTCACGCGGGTGGCGAGCGAAGACGAAGGCGGCAGCCTTGGCGCCGACGTGGCCTCGCAGATCTTCGGGAACCCACGCACGCTCACCGTGGCCGCGGCCTTCCTGCTCGTGCTCGCCGCGGTCCCGGGCCTCCCGGCGCTCCCCTTCGCCGTGCTCGCGCTCGTCTTCTTCGGCACCGGGCGGCGCCTCGCCACGCGGCCGGCGGAGGCGGAGGTGGGCGCCGTCGTGGCCCGGCAGGAGGCCAAGCGCGAGACGGCGGCGCGCCAGGCCATGGTGCCCCTCGTCGTCCCCGTGGCCGTGGAGGTGGGCGAAGGCCTCGCGGAGGAGGTCGCCGACGAGGGCGGCGCCGGCCCGCTGCTCGAAGACGAGGTGCCGGCGCTGCGCGACCAGCTCTTCCTCGACCTGGGCATCGCCCTGCCGGGGCTTCGGGCCCGGTCGACGCCGCTGCTCGCCCCGCGGGAAGTGCGCGTCGCCCTCCAGGAGGTCCCGGCGCTCACGCTCACGCTTCCGGAGGACCGGCTCCTGGCGCTGGCGGCCGTGGATGAGCTCGAGGGCTTGGGCGTTGGCGACGCCGTGGCCGCCGTGGACCCGGAGGACGGCGCCCCCGCGGCTTGGGTCCGCCCCTCGGACGAGGAGGCCCTCGCGGCCGCAAAGGTCCCCTGCCTCGGCGCCGCCGCCGTGGTGGCCCGGGCGCTCGGCGCGGCCGTACGGCGCCGCGCCTCGACGCTGCTTGGCCTCCAGGAGACGCAGGCCATGCTGGACCAGCTCGAGCGCGCCTACCCGGCGCTCGTGCGCAACGTGGTCCCGAAGCCCGTGTCGCTGGCGCTCCTCGCCGACGTGCTCCGCCGCCTCGTGGACGAAGGCGTGAGCGTGCGCCCGCTCCGGGAGATCCTCGAGGCCCTCGCCGTGCACGCGCCGAGCGAACGGGACCCGGTAGCGCTGACCGAGCTCGTGCGGAGCGGCCTCAAGCGACAGATCACCCACCGCTTCGCCGAGGACGGCGCCCTCGACGTCTTCCTCCTCGACCCGGCCATCGAAGACGCCCTGCGCGACGGCATTCAGCGCACGGCCACGGGCAGCTACCTGGCGCTCCCGCCGGACCTCTCCCGGGAGATCATCGGCGCCGTGAAGGCGGAGGCCGAACACGCCGGCGCCGGGCTCCCCTTCGTGCTCGTGACCCAGGCCGACGTCCGCCGCTTTCTCCGTCGCCTCGTCGAGGTGGACGTCCCGGACGCGGTGGTGCTCAGCTTTCAGGAGCTGGCCCCGGACGTTCGCATTCAGCCGCTCGGGCGCGTCCGCGCCGGCGCCTGAGGGTCCGCCGTGCGTCCCGGGCCCGTGAACGCTTGGTCACGACGGTGCCCGCGGAACGGGGTTCCGCTGCGACGCAGCACCGAGATCTACGACGAACGGGCAGGAGCGGAGAATGGCACGCCCCCTGCTTACGTCTCCCCCAAGACTCTCACGAGCCCGCCATGACCACCCACCCTCGCCTCCTCCTCGCGGCCGCTAGCCTGGCCGCCATCCTCGTCCTCGAAGCGACGCCTGCCGCGGCCCAGCCGGCGGCCGCGTGCCAGCCCGGCGACCGAATCTGCGCCCGCGTCGACGTCCGCGTGCCCGCTCGTCGGGTGCGCATCCTGACGCCGCAGCGCTACCGGGTCTGGCCTTGGTCTCGCTGGCGCACGCGCCACGTGACCCTCCCGCCGCCGGCCCCGATGCCGGCGCAGGTGGTCTACCAGCCGCCGCCGCCGCCGGGCCGGGTCATCGTCACGCCGGCGCCGCCGCCCCAGCCCGTCGCTCCGCCTCCGCCGGTGCAAACGCAGACCGTCGTGGTCATCGAGCAGCAGCAGGTCGTTACCTACGCGCCGGTGCGCCGCGCGATGCCGCACCACCGGCACGGCGTCTCCCTGCGCCTCGCGGGCGTGTCCGCCGGCGAGCGCGGCTCCCTCGGTGGCATGCTGGCCGCGTACCGCTTCCGGCCCGTGCCCCAGTTCGCCCTCGAGTTCGGGACGGGCATCATCGGCGGCGAGGACGACCAGGGCGGCCGGCGTATCGAGACGCCGCTCACCGTCGACGGCCTCGTCTTCTTCAACACCCGGCGACGGCTTCAGCCCTACCTGCTCCTGGGCCTCGGCGTCTCGTCGGCGCGCGTGGATCGCACCGGGGACTTCGTCGACGGCTTCGGCGACGAGGTGGACTACCGCTACTTCGGCGGCCAGGCGGGCATCGGCCTCGAGTGGCGCTTCCTGCCGCACCTCGCGGCAAACCTCGACCTGCGCGGCTTCGTCCGCACGCGCATCGACGACGAGCCCGGCGCGGAGTTCGTGCGCGAGACCGCGGACGGCGAAATCCAGACCACGGACACGAGCGGCGGCGCGCTCTTCACGCTGGGCCTGACGGCGAGCTTCTAGACGTTCTCGGCAGAAATAACGAACGTCCATCGCCCACGAAAAAGGCCCGCTCCGAGACATCGGGGCGGGCCTTTTCGCATGGCGCTCGCGCCTACTCGGCGGCGACGGGGCGCTGGGTGCGCCAGGCCTCGTAGGTGTCCGCGTCGATGCGCTCGCGGCCCGCCACGTCGGCCTCGAACTCGGCGGCCCAGGCGCCTTCCTTGGCGGCGGGGCCCGCCGTGAGCGTGAGTAGCTCCGTGCCGAAGCCCGAGCCGTAGCTGAAGGCCGCGACCTCCGTGCCCTCGTCCATGCCCGCGAGCACGCTGGCCACGCTCATCCAGAGCGCCGCCGTGTAGCTGTTCCCGACCTGCCGGTTCCAGCGCATGGTCGGGTCCACCTTGGTCTCGTAGACGCGCGCCGTGGTCGCCTCGTCCCAGCCGGCCTGCTCGCCGATGTGCCGAACGGCCTTCTTCACCATCTTGGGGAAGGGCACGTGAAAGCAGGACGCGGCGAAGTACTCGAAGGTCGCCTGCAGGTCGCCGCCGAAACGCGCGTCGGCCAGCTGCTGGAAGCAGCGGAGCGCGCCGCGGTTGTAGCAGTCGAGGCTGAGCGGGCCGTCCACGCGCGGGAAGCTCTCGCCCACCGGGCGCCAAAAATCGAAGACCGGCTCGGACCAGGCGTAGCTCGCGAGGTCCACGGAGGCGACGGTGGGCTCTTCGACCACGAAGGCCACGGCGCCGGCGCCCTGCGTCGGCTCGCCCGGATCCTTCGGCGCGTAAAGCGCGACGTCGGAGGCCACGACGAGCGCCGCCTTGCCCCGGGCCGCGCCGCTCGCCCGCCACTCGAGGGCCTGGCGGAGAGCCACGGTGCCGCCGTAGCAGGCGTGCTTGGTCTCGTAGCTGCGGTACGCGCCCTCCAGGCCGATGGCCTCGGCCATGAAGGCGCTGAGCGGGCGGCTCATGTCCTGCGCGGTCTCGCTACCGACCACGACGAGGCCGATGTCCTTCACGTCACCGCCCCAGCGGGCGATGGCACGCTTGGCCGCCCCGGCGGCGAGGGTCACGACGTTCTCGTCGTCGGCGCAGAGCGCGATCTCGCTGCAGCCGAGGCCCTTGGTGAACTTGTTCGGGTCGATGCCACGAAGCGTCGCGAGGTCGCGAACGTCGAGGACGCGGGAGGGGAGCTGGATGGCCAGGGAGGCGATTCCGGTACGCATGCGCTTGCCTTTCCTAGGGTTTCGGCCTGGACCATGACCGGCGGGCCCCGGTTGTCGGTCCAAGAACCCGCGAGCCGTCGAGAAGCGCCGGTGACTTGGGTCACGGCGCCGACCACCAGGCACACTAGGACGGGTTTCAGCCCGCACCAGACCTGGAAATCGGAGGCCGACGACCCCAAAGGCCGCACGATCGCGGCGTCGGGCGGCTGGGCGGCGCGGTCCCGGCGCTCGGGCGTCGCCGCCGCGCCCGATGCGCCCTATGGTGGCGCCCATGGCAGCACTCGAGCCCACGCGGCGAGGCGTCGACGGGCCCGTTCTCGTCGTGGTCATGGACGGGGTCGGCATCGGCAGCGGGGAGGACGACGACGCCGTGGCTCTCGCCCGCACGCCCACGCTGGACCGGCTCGCGGCGCGGGCGGCGACCACGCAGCTGCGCGCCCACGGCACCGCCGTCGGCCTGCCGAGCGACGGCGACATGGGCAACAGCGAGGTCGGGCACAACGCCCTCGGCTCCGGCCAGGTCTTCGACCAGGGCGCCAAGCGCGTTCAGCTCGCCATCGCCAGCGGCGAGATCTTTGCGGGCGAGGTGTGGCGCGACACCATGGCCCGGGCGCGGAACGCCACGCTTCACTTCATCGGGCTCCTGTCCGACGGCAACGTGCACAGCCATCAGGACCACCTCCACGCCATGCTCGCGCGCTGCCATGCGGAGGACGTGGCGCGAGTCCGCGTCCATGCACTGCTCGACGGCCGGGACGTGGGGGAGCGGAGCGCGCTCACGTACGTGGACGCGCTCGAGCAGGAGCTGCGGGCCTTCCGCGACGCGGGGCGGGACTACCGGGTCGCCAGCGGCGGCGGACGCATGACCACGACCATGGACCGCTACGAAGCGGATTGGGGCATGGTGAAGCGCGGCTGGGACGCGCACGTGCATGGCAACGCGCCGCACGCCTTCCCCAGCCTGCGCGCGGCCGTGGAGGGGCTCCGGGAGGCGGACCCCTCGGTGACCGACCAGTTCATGCCGGCCTTCGTCGTCACGGGCGATGGCAAGCCCGTCGGCCCCATCCGCGACGGCGACGCGGTGGTGTTCTTCAACTTCCGCGGCGACCGGGCCATCGAGATCACCCGCGCGTTCACCGACGATTCGCTCGACGCCTTCGACCGCGGCGCGCGCCCGGACGTGCTCTACGCGGGCATGATGCAGTACGACGGGGACCTGCAGCTCCCGGAGCGCTTCCTGGTCACGCCGCCGTCCATCGCCGGAACGCTCGGCGAGCACCTGGCCGCCAGCGGCGTCAGCCAGTTCGCCTGCTCCGAGACGCAGAAGTTCGGCCACGTGACCTACTTCTGGAACGGAAACCGGACCGAGCCCTTCGAGGCGAAGCTCGAGACCTACCGGGAGGTGCCGAGCGACGCCGTGCCCTTCGAGCAGCGGCCCTGGATGAAGGCCGCGGAGATCACGGACGCGACGCTCGAGGCGCTGGCAAGCGGCCGCTTCCGTCACCTGCGCATCAACTACGCCAACGGCGACATGGTGGGGCATACGGGCCATCGCGACGCCACGGTCCTCGCCGTCGAAGCCGTCGACCTGCAGCTCGCGCGCCTTC